>JAHJLU010000831.1 GCA_018821745.1 Myxococcota bacterium
AATCCACATACTCCACCTCTTCTTTGGTGGGGTTTGTGTCATCGAAGCGGAGATTACAGGTCCCGCCATAGTGACGGGCCAGCCCGAAGTTGAGCACAATGGACTTGGCGTGGCCAATATGGAGATACCCGTTGGGCTCCGGGGGAAATCGAGTCGCAACACGCCCCCCGTGTTTCCCCTCACTGCGATCCTTGTTGATAATTTCTTTGATGAAATGGTTATTTTCCCCGGGCAGCGCGCTACCCCCGGTCTCGGTTGTGTTGAATTCCATAGTGTAAAATCCCTCTGATCAGATGATGGTTTCCGAGGATATGGCCCCGAAAACAGGAGCACGGCAAGCCATGGGGAAAGGCTCGCACACCGCGACGCTATTTGGCGGCGTATTCGTTGATTATGGCCTCATAGGCGCCCCATCCGGACTCGATCTCACTGACTATCATTTTTTCTACTTTCCCGCCCACCAGCGGAATTTTAATCTCGATGGACATGGAATTTTGCAGCTCGGAGCGTTCTCCCTTGTCGATAATCTTCACTGTCCCGTTGATATTGACCTTGCTGCCCATGGGATGGGTCATGTGCCAGGTAGCGGAGCGGGTTTTGAGATCCCACTTATAGGCGTAGAGGGTCTGCTCGGTTTTCTTTTTGTTAACTCCGGTGATTCCACGCTCATAGTCGGTGGTGGTTACATTGAAGTGGAAAGAGGAATCCGTCCGCTCAATCTCTTTGACCTGGGAGTCAAGGCTCTTGTTTACTCTTTTATTCTTCTCGTTTTCGAAGCTGGCGTCAGTAATAAGGTTGAGCAGCTTCTCGGCGCCCATATTCACGGTCATGGTTTTATTGAAATTCTGCATGGGAAACTCCATTTTGGTTCGAGTGGTAATAATGATGGGCTCAATCTACTCAAAAGGCTGGGCGTTGTAAACTGTCAGCGATTGATTTTTTAAAATGGGGACTCACCGGGGGACAGGGGTCCTCAGCATAAAGGCATCTTTGTAGCCGAAGTGGGTGACCCCATCAATCATAAAATAGGTAAAACCAGCTATATAGGCCACCTGATCCACAATGGCGACTCCCCACGGCCGGTCAACGTTATTGGTCCCCCACTGTCTGTTCCACAGCACCTTCCCCTCACCATCAAGCTTCGAGAGAAAAATGTCATCCAGACCATAGACCGATGCTCCCTCAATGGGCCCGTCGGTGCTCCCCACCACGTAAATCCCGCCCGCATCGTCAAATCCGACATCGAAGGCGATGTCACTCTGCTTGCTGCCCCACTGTGCAGTCCACAGCTTCTCCCCCTGGAGGGAAAAAGTTGACAGGACTGCGTCCCACTCTTTTTCCGAGGGATTGTTGTCAATACCCCGGTCCGAGGTTCCCGCCACAAAAATCTGTTCACCCCGGACACGGACCGCGTTGGCCACGTCCTGCGAATAGTTTCCCCACATTCGAACCCACCGGACATCGCCCCACGCGCCAAAGCACCCGAGGAACATATCCGCACCGTCCATATAGGGCTCGCCACCGAGGGAGCCGCCGGCATACCCTGCAATAACGATTGAATCTTCACCGGTGACAGCCACGGACAGGGCGGCATCATCTCCAGGGCTGCCCATCTGCTGTGACCACACCGGCGTGCCGTTTTCCGAGTAGCCGACCAGAAAAATATCCACCCCGCCCTCATTTGCTCCGGATATCACCCCCGTGGTTGAACCCGCCACCACCACACTCCCGTCCCCAAGGAGCGCGACACCATTGCTCTCCTCCTCCCCCGGCGTACCGAACTGACGTTGCCACCGAAGAATCCCGTCGTCACTGAAGGCGATAAGAAAACCGTCGCTCCCCCCCAGGGAATCATTGTCTGCCAAGGCTCCCAGCGTGGTCCCCGTTATGTAAATCAGGCCCTCGGGCGATACCGCCACGCCTCGCCCGTAGTCCTTGGCGCTGCTCCCACCCTGTCGCCTCCACAGGAGCGTCCCGGTGGAATCGTATTTGGCCAGAAGCCAGTCTGATTCTACCCGGAACCCTTCTTCGAGCATCCCTGAAGCGCTCCCCACCACGTAAATATTACCGCCGCTGTCCACGGCAATTCCTGTTGCCTCGTCCTCACCGCCGGTCCCGAACTGGGTCACATCGTAGCAGCCCCGCAGATCAAACCGGCACCCCTCATCACATCGGAGCGCCCCGCCGGCGACGCCGAAATCTTCGCAGACAGCCAAATCGAGGTTGACCCCGTCGCACTGCTCGCTGCCATCAACCCGACCATCTCCGCAGTCTTCAATGGGGGCCGTGGCTCCTCCGCCCGTATCACAGCCCCCCGACAACATCAGAAGACACCCTGCAACAACTAGCACAAATCGTTTCAGCATATTGCTCCCATGCAAATAGATACCCTGAGCCGACTCACCGCCGCCAAACTGACGCTACAACTCGCCAAGGGGTTGAACCTGGAGACTGTTTTCCAGCTCCTGATACGACAAGACCACAATGTCCGGAACTTCCAGGACCAGAATCTGCCGAAGATAGCGACGGATTTCCATGGAGGACAGAACCACAAGATATGCGCCATCTCCTTTGAATTGATGACGTATTTTCTTTGCTTTCTCCTGGATTTCCATGGTTACTTCCGGATCCAGAGACAAAAAAGAACCTTTGTCGCCACGGGTGATCCCGGCCCGGATCTCGTCCTCCGTGGACTGAGAGGCGAGATAAACGGGGAGCATACGCTCCCGGGCGTATCGCCCGCTCACCTCACGCCGCAGCTCCATGCGGACGTACTCCGTGAGCAACACCGGATCTCCCTCCCGGGGAACCCAATCGCCCAGGGCGGCCACGATCCGATCCAGATGGCGCAGGGAGACTCCCTCCTGGGCCAGTCGCTTGAGGACCGCAGTGAGAATGGGCAAGGACACGGGATCCGGATATATGGTCTCCATGAGGGCCGGGTGCGTCTTTTCCAGCGCCCGGATAAGAATCTGGGCTGTTTCCATGTTTACAAGCTCTCCCAGATTTCGACGAACACACACACCAAAATGATGAGCCATCAGCGCGAGCGCGTCCATCACGACAAAGTCGCCATCGTAGAGGGCTTCCTCCATGGATGGTTCAAACCACTGATATTCCTCGTCGAGGCTCCAACTGACCTTAACCCCGCCCTCGGGCATTTCAGCGCCAACCTTCACCGCCAGGCGGTCCTTGATGAGCAGACCTCCCCCCATGGGCTGCTCAAAGAGGAGAATCCGGTAGCGGCCCGCCGGGAGCCCTCCACCGATTTTCACTCTGAGCGGCGGGACAACCACCCCGAACTCCCAATAAACAGCCGAGCGGATCTCCCCGAGCATCTCCTCGGCAAAGAGCATCCCCTCGGTGCTGTCGGGGCTGGCCAGGTGGGCAAGGTCCAGGGGAACCTCCAGCACCAGCGGCTCCACCAGTGGCAGGGGCAATCCCCCCTCCTCCTGAACATGGCGTGGCTGTACCGCGGGCATCACGGTCCCGATGACCTGCTGCTTTTTGCGCCGCTCTTCCTCCCGGGAGATCCGCCGCTGGTTCTTTACCCCAATCCAGGTGGCCAATGCTCCAAGGACAATAAAGGGGATGGTGGGCATCCCGGGGATCATCCCCATAAATACCAGCAGAATCCCAACCATGATAAGGGCCAGGGGCTGGGACACTATCTGCCGTCCAATATCCCCCCCAAGGTTGGAGCCTTCCTCTTCCGAGGCCACACGGGTGATAATAAACCCGGCGCTGAGGGCGATGAGGAGGCTGGGGATCTGGGAAACCAGGCCGTCACCGATGGTGAGGACCGCATAGGTATTCAGGGCTTCACCGCCGGACATATCCATCTGCAGCATACCCACGCTGAGCCCCCCGACAATGTTGACCGCAGTGATGATCAGCCCCGCGATGGCGTCCCCTTTGACGAACTTCATGGCGCCGTCCATGGCGCCGTACATTTGAGACTCACGATGCAGCGCCCGCCGGGCCCGCTTGGCCTCCTCGTGGCTGATATGACCCGAACGCAGCTCAGCGTCGATGGACATCTGTTTCCCGGGCATGGCATCAAGGGTGAATCGTGCGGCGACCTCAGCTACCCGCTCGGAACCCTTGGCGATGACGATAAACTGGATCAGGGTGAGGATAAGAAACACGACCGCACCCACGATCACATTTCCGGAGACCACAAACTGGCCGAAGGAGTCTATGACGGAGCCCGCGTCGGCCTGCAGCAGGATGAGCCGCGTGGAGGCGACATTGAGCCCCAGGCGGAACATTGTGGCGACTAAGAGAAGGCTGGGAAAGGTGGCAATTTTCAGCGGCTCCGTGACATAGAGCGCCACCAGTAGCATGGTCGCCGCGATACCGATATTGAGCGTGAGGAGGATGTCGAGGAGAAAGGTCGGCAGCGGAATAACCATGAGGATGAGGATCAGAACCACCAGCAGCGCCAGCACCATGTTCCCCATTTTTCCCTGTCCAGCGTGATCGGATTTCACCACCTCATGGCCTCCTATTTCAACCGATTCAGCCGAAACACAGCAAAAATATTACGAGAAACCACCCTGACCCGGATTTTGGGGCCCATGTAGTACGACAAAAACACAATCACGGGCTCATCTCCCCAGGGGGCGGGCAATGTACCGTGGGCCAGGTGAGTGAAGAGGGGCTCTTCCTCCAGCGTCATACCCGACAGTGAATCATTAAGGAACTGGGAATCAAGCTCCAGCTCCACCACGGAAGAGGGGAGGGCTAATACCGTACCGTCTCCTGTCACATCGTTGCTGCACACCGTGGCACCCTCTTTGGTGACGAACTGAAAGCGGGCGGTGAGGGAGGCCGAGTCCACGGAATCGATGGTGAGCTCCATACTGGAACAAAAATCCACGCCCCTGCGCACCAGACGGGATTGGGAGACCTCCCCCTTCCAGTTTCCCTGAAACTGGTCCACATTTTTACAGGAGATGGCCGCAAATCCGCAGACACCAATCAGCAGTGAATACATCACACAATTCTTGCGCAATTTGTAAGAATCCATGGGTCCTCGTGCCACCCTGCAGACCACAGGGAGTATCAAAGGTTCGCGCCCACAATATACTCAAAACATGACATTTTAAAGAGAACAGTTTCCAAGACTTGGAATTTTTATTACACTCGGGGCCGAAATCTCCAGAAGGTGACGATGCTGAACCATTTTGCACAAATACTGACGCTTCTTCTGTTCTTCCAATGGACCATTCCACGGGCCAGTGGACAGGAGACACAAAAACCACGCACACCCATATCCGGAAAAAGTCCCGCGCCAGGCATCAATAAAAAGGGAGCTGGTCCCTCGGCCCCCGTGAAGCCGGGCGCCACCGCAGAAGCGCCGGGCAAAACCCCATTGAAAGCTACAGGGAGCTGTCCGGCAGCTCCCCCCTGCCCCGTATGCATACCTTCATCTGCAACACACAACCCGCCCCATTTTCTCGATGTCCCCCGAAAACGCACACGGGCACTGTTGATTATCGAAAAAATAGTTTTTCTCGGTAAGCATAGAGCGAAAGCGTCGTTTCTCAGGGGGATTCTGCCCCTGAAGACGGGGGTCTCCATCGCCCCCGATGACTCCATGCTCTCACAGGCCCGGCTCAAACTTATGAGCCTCGGACTCTTTATCCGCGTTGACTTTGCGTTTAAAAAGGGGAGCCAGCGGG
>JAHJLU010000832.1 GCA_018821745.1 Myxococcota bacterium
GACCCAAAAGTGAGAATATCGGGGTTTTTCCATGACGTACTGAACGCTCCCATGACGGTGGCACAAAAGTGTGCACACCCAGTATATTCCAAAAGAATAGAATTTGGTAGGGCGGGTTTTTGATTGTGTCACAGGCATTTGCTGTGGGTCGTGATAAATCAGGGTGTTCCATGCAGCCGGCCCTGGTAGGTGTTTCTTTGGGAAAGGAGGCGATCAAGTCCGTTGAGGACCGATCGTTTGTCCCTGGGCCACTGGGGTGCCAGCAGGCTGTCCCGGGGGCCGTCCCCCGTGATCCGGTGGATCACCATCTCCGGTGGAAGACGCTCCAGGCATCTGGCGACCAGATCGATATACCCATCCCGGCTGAGAAGGGGGAAGGGTGTTGCCGTGTAATACTCCCCCAGGTCCGTGCCTTCGAGGATATAAAGAGAGTGGATTTTTATCCCCCAGATGCCCATGTCTCCACAATATTGCATGGTTTCAAAGAGGTCATCGGGAGTTTCACCGGGGATCCCGGCGATGGTATGGACCACCGTGTGAATACCCGCGCGGTGCAGAGAATTCACAGCGGTTTCAAAACAGCGCAGGTCGTATCCCCTGCGGAAAAAGGTGGCGGAGGCCGGGTGGATAGTCTGAAGCCCCAACTCCACCCACACAAACGTGCGCCCATTGAGCTCCCTGAGGTAATCAATCATCGGTGGTGGCAATGCGTCGGGGCGCGTCGCGATGGCGATACCCATAACTCCGGGGAAAGCCAGTGCCTCTTCGTGAAGGGAACGCAACACAGAGACCGGTGCGTAGGTTCCCGAGAAATTCTGAAAATAGGCGAGGTATGAGGCCTTGGGCCATTTGGGTGCCACAAGAGAGATCTGATTCGTAAGTTGTTTTGTGATGCTGTTTTCACGTGATCCTGCGAAATCACCAGATCCCCTTTCAGAACAGAATATACAGCCCCCTTCTCCCACGGTGCCGTCCCTGTTTGGACAAGTGAAACCGCCATCAAGAGCGAGTTTGATCACTTTGGAGCCAAACTTTTCGCGAAAAAAATGGGACAGAGTGTGAAAACGTTTATGGGACCACACACAAAAACCTCCGCCTCCCCATCATGCCATGAACCGTGAAATGATACAGCGGGGCCGTAAATAAAATTTCATGGAAGGATTAATGCCCAAAATGCACGACAAGGAGGGAAAACAAGACTCTATGGTATTAAATTATACATAAAGAAATTAATTAGTTATGTTATTTTGTGAAAAAATATGCAAACCACTGTTGACAAACTTGTTAACAGCCGATAGTTTAGAAACATTAGAACTTATTAACTTCTTTCCATTCTGTAATACACACGTTTTCTTCGGAGGTCACTTTGGATATTTCTTCAGATGCTTTTAACCAGATAGTAACTCTTCAGGTTGAACTTTTCAAGGTTTTGGCCAACAGCACCCGCCTTGGTATTATTTACACGCTTAAAGGGGGGGAGGCCAAGTACCTTGCGGAAATCCGCGAGGTGCTTGATATCTCAAAGGCCAACCTCTCCCAGCACCTCGCCATCCTGAAAAATGCAGGCATCATCGATATCATCCCCCAGGGGCGGCATTCCCTGGCAGTACTCAAGGCCAAAAGCCTGGTGGACGCGTGTTCGCTGGTCCGGGAGCTCATCAAGGAGCGCCTCGAGAACTCGATGAAGCCCTTTTTGGAAGATCAGGACAATGACGCGTAAATCCTGCTGACTTCTCCAGGAGAAAATCTATGGGAATCAAAAATTTCATCCTCTCATTTCTCATCCTCTTCGGCGCGTGGCTCCTCCTCGGTGGAACCCTCCGATCCGATGTGCTCATTGTCGGGGGTGTGCTTGCGCTGGTGGTAACAGTGATCTTCCTCCGGTATCCCCAGGCGCTCAGTACCCTCAAGGTGAACCCCAGGGCGCTTCTCACCCTCTTTGTCTATTTCTGGGTTTTCCTCTATGAGTTTATCAAACTCTTTGGCGGCTTCCTCTTTGGGAA
>JAHJLU010000833.1 GCA_018821745.1 Myxococcota bacterium
GGTACTTTCTGGAGTATTCAAGCCATAGCCCCAGAGGGACGCTGAGTGAGAAGACCAGGGCGTGTTGCGACGGGTCTCCCGTCAGTGAAATGCGTACAGGGGGTTCTGTCTCTGGAGACTCGGACTGGAATCCCTGAGGGGGGGTTCCCTTGGAGGCCAGGGATAAATACAATCGAGCCAGAGAGAAGGGGCGCAGCAGCAGATGGATGCCGCTTTGTTTTGCCAGCCCGGTTGATTTCCTGTTGCAATAGAACCGTGAATTGCCTATCCGAGTCTTCATTTCTCCCTTCTCTCCAAATAAGTCAGTGAAGAGACTGGTCTGATTTTCCCGCGAGCGGTCCCATATAAACTTTGCGCTTTGGGCATCATCTGCGGATTTAACCAGCTGGAGGGGGGGGACGCCGGGGATATCTTTCAGGGAGTCCAATATTTGTTCCAGCAGCATGGGGGGTATTTCATGGAGTTGAGCAGTCACCCGGGGCAATACATGGAGCTGCCTCTCAGTTTTTACTGCTGAAACATGGAGATGCTCTATTTTTTCCAGTCCCGCAGTGAGAAACCTTTTTACAACGGGATTGGGGACCTGAGAGAGAAAAGGCTTGATGGAAAATCCCCAGAGTTTCCCTCCAGATAGCGGAACAGCAGCCTCAATCATGCAGTCTGTGCAGAGACGATCGACCAATGACACTGTTTTCGCTGCTATTGAGGGAAGGCGGTTTTCCCGGGGGAAAAACAGAGGGGCGGTCAGGGTTATCCCGGCTTGCTTTGAAAGTTGGAAATCCAGACGGACAAGCTTGATTTCTTTTATTGCCGAGAAAAATGCCAGCACGTTGGGCTTCTGATCCCCGGCTCTACTCGCGATTTGCTCAAGATAGTTGTCTCCTCTCCCAAGAAAACTTCTGGAGGCGAAAAGACTGGGTGTATTCAGGATGAGATCGAGGAAGTGGCCCTGGCTTTTTGCCGCGAGGGGCTTCCAGCCCATGGCCTTGACAAGCAACTCTCTGCTCGATGCAATGCACAGGCGCTTCCCGTTATCCATGACACTGTATTCCTGGCCGCCTTCCAGATTCTTGTTGCTGAACGAGTATACTGCCCCCTCTTTGATGACCATGGGTTTTCCGTTGGGAGTCTTCAGCAGCACCGCAATAAGTTTCCGTCCTTTCCCCCGGGCACAGCCTGCAGTCCTTGCGCGGTAAGCGGTCCCGGGAATATGTTCCGCCGGAAATACCCAAAGATCAATGGTCGTGAGTTCGCGGATATAATTCCACATGAGGGCGGCTTGCCGCTGCATCTGTGGTGAAAGGTACCGCTGCAGGGAATCTATTTCGGGCGTGTAACGGTAATGGAGCTCAAACATAGTGGTTATACCCACGGGACTACTGCCGTCTGCAATTTTGACCGGGGCCCGGGATTCCTTTTTCTTGTTTTTACACGCGCAAATGCTGGTCAGGCCGACAAGAGAAAGGAGGAGGAGAGTTTTTTTCATGAATTACCTTAACTGTCACATGATGGTGTTGGGAAGTGGAGAGCCAAAAGAGAAATAGAATCCCCAGGATCCTCGCTCGCCAAGCCCCCTCGAGATACCAAGGATGAGATCCGTTGACACCGCCCATGCCTGGATCATGGTGAGTCGAACCTCAGCCCCTGCACCCACCAGGGGTCGGCTGAACTGGAACTCAGGGCCCACCACATCCCCAACGTCCAGGAAGATTTTTGCATGGAGGCGCCGAAGGTAGAAGGGCAGCGTTTCAAACCCCACATCTATCCACCGAAGGGGAAAAGTGACGTAAATATTTGCGGTGTAGTAATGATCCCCATCCTTGGAGTAGTCAGAAAAACCTCGAACGAGGTTCACCGGGTCACTCCATGGTCTCATCCTCATGGTGCTGCTGACGCTGCTGCCACCAACCAGAAAACCGTGCCCGTCGTAATTTGAGGAGGCTCCCAGGGCGAACCGGGTGCTCAGCACCGTGTGGCGTCCGAAGGGCAGCTTGGTCCTCCACAGGAGGTCCGACTTCACATTGAATCGAGGTGAGTCCAGGGTTGAGTAGAAGAGCGCCTCTGCATACATCGAGA
>JAHJLU010000834.1 GCA_018821745.1 Myxococcota bacterium
CTCGTGGGTGGTCATTATGGGGGTCTCCATGGAGAGGCTGGAGTAGCGGTAATAGCTGGGCTGCCAGCCACCCTGGGGATTTCGGATAATGGAATAGATCTCGGGGAGCTCTCCCCCCTCGGGGTTGGTCACGGCGATCTCCCCGAGCTGGACGTTGACATACATCCCTTCAACCGTGGGATCAGCTATGTTCTGGGAGATGATGACGCCATTGGCGGCCTCGCTTGAAAAGGCCATATTGACGGCGACCCCCATCTTCACCGAGAGGTGGTCAATGTTCCAGAAGGCCCGCTCCTCAAAAGCCGCCCAGTTCCACACCGAGGCCCAGGTCTGGCGGATCACCAGGGAGGCCCGGTCGTCGCCGGAGGCGTGGGCGCCATAGGAGGTGTAGAGGCCCGCCCCGCTGAAATTGGGGAGGTCCTCGGCGTTGGTGCTGGAGCGCAGCTTGACCTTTCCCGAGCCAAAGATCTCGGCCACGCGGCGGTCAAGGAGGTAGGCGAAGTCGGGATCCACGGGAGTCGCCGTGAAGAAGTAGCGAACACCCGCCAGGGAGGCTTCCCTGATGGTGCTGTTATGTTTGAAGGAGTCAAGGTCCAGGAGGGAGGTCACATAGGTGTCCAGACTCAGGGGGGTCGCGGCCTGGGTGATACACAGGTCCCTGGCGCCGTCGCATGCCTCCTGAGTGCGCGGGGAAGCGGCGCATTGGGCGTGGGCCTCCTGGCAGAGGGTGGCGTCCACCGTGGCCTGGCCCAGGAACTCCTGGTAGTAGTAAAAGGGGACCGCGAACCCGTCGGAGGTGTTGTCCGGGAGGATGTGGCGCAGCTCTGCCAGGTTGGCGGCCTTGACCCCGACACTGAGGGAGTCGTCAAAGGAGAGCTCCGAGAAGCGGGGCAGTCCCAGGGACAAAAGGTCAGCTCCGGGAAAGACCGGGTCGCCGTGAATGGAGGCCCAGTATTGTTCCGCCTCGGTCTGGGTGGTCTCCTCCAGGGTGAAGAGGCCCTCCTTTATCTCGAACCGCACCAGTTTGCCGATGAAGGGGGCGATGCGCTCGTCGGTGGAGGCGTTGAGGAGGGCCATGTTGGGGGTCCCGCGGTTGCGGGCGGCCACGTTGATGTGCGCCAGCGGCGTCTGCAGCTCCTCGGTGATGGTCCCGCCAACCACGGGGAGATCGTTGGGGAGCCGCGTGAGGATGAGGATGTCGGCGAAGGAGACCGCCGTGGTGGCCAGCTCCTCGGGGGTCATCAGGCGCAGGGTGCCGTAGGCAATACCGGGGTTGAGGAGCTGCTGGTGCATGTTGCCGTAGAGCTCCTGGCGGAGCAGCCAGGCGGCATCCTCTTGCAGAAAGGTGAGCTGTTGCTGGGTGAGCTGCTGCTCCTGCGTCTCCCCGGCGGGGACATAGGCGAGGCGGTGGCCTGCGCCCTCAAGGGAGGCGCACCCCAGTCGCTCCTCGATGAGCCGGTGGGCCCCGAGCGCCTGGGTCACCGTGAGGTCGTCGCTGGGGAAGAAGGTGAGGACAAAGGGTGCCGCAGTCTGTGCGCCGAGAAAGGCGCTGGAGGTGGTGAGGTTGGGGTAGTAGAGGATGGAGCCGGCCATGGCCCTGCGATCGGTGCCGCGATAGGTCTCCAGACTGAACTCTGTGGGTGACAAGGGTTTCCCCAGTACTTGTCGCACAAAATCGTAATGGATGGGGTGCCGGAGCGTGTTTTGGAAATAGACCCGGGGCTCATCCTCAAGGTTGTCGATGTAGAACTTGACCAGCAGCGCCTCCCCCAGCTCCGTGGAGGAGGGCCAGGCCATGTCGGTGAAGGTCTGGAGGCCGGACTCACCGGCAAAACCGGTGGTGTAGTCATCGTTCTGCTCAAAATCGGGCAGGGCAAAGAGGGTGACGGTGTGTCCGCTTGCGGCCAGCTCACTGGCCGTCAGATCCACGGACTGAAAATGGTACCCCACGGCCTTGACCGTGAGCCGCGCCGCGCCCTGGAAATGCGGTATGTTCAGGCCCTGACTGCGGCAGGTTAGCTCAGTGCCGGGGCCGCTGTCGGGGCATGAGACGCTCAGGACGCGGCCGTCGGGCAGGGCCAGGATCCCGCGAAAGGAGGTTATTGGGCTGTCGCCCTCGCCGTGGATGGTGACGCTCCAGCGGTCGGGAGATTTTTCATCATCGCAGCCCGCCAGCAGGGCCAGGAGTGCTGCCAATAGAATCCAGCGTGTCGGGTGGGTGATCATTTGGCGTTGGGGTCTCCCGGGCAGAGCTCAAAGGTGTCCACGAGGGGTTCAAAGGTGCCGTCGGTGTCCACCCTGCTGCAGGTGATGGGGAGGGTGCGCTCCGTGGTGCAGCCGTCTTCGATGATCTCTCCCGTCTCGCTGAGGATCTGGATGCAGTCCATGGGCTGGCACTTGCGCCAGCCGAACCCGAAGGAGGAGTGGTAGTAGTTGTAATGGGTCTCCCCGCTGAGGAAGGAGAAGAAGTCGTTGTTGTGGTTCCCGCCGAAGTCGTAGTCGGGATCCGTGAGGGGGGTGACCTCTCCGTCAATGCTGATCCACCCGGAGGTCTCGTAGATGGGTGTCTCGTTCATGATGGTCACACAGTCCACGGGGGTCGCCTGGAAGTAGATGTACCCGGACACACCCTGGTACTCAAAGGTGCACACGTAGTCCACATCGGGGTAATCTATCTCGAAGGGCGTCCCGTCAAAGGTCTCGCAGGTGAGGGTCCTCGTGGAGGGTGTGCGGTAGTCGAAACCATAGGGACCCACCGTCCCCTCACAGGCCTCCGTGTCGAAACCGGAGCAGTCGGTGCGGCAAAGGAGCGTCCCGCTCGTGAACCCCAGGGACTCGCATGTGGTGCCCGCCAGGTCGGTGCCGTCACAAACCTCGTCGCCGCTGATACTGTTGTCCCCGCAGGTCTCGTTGTTTGTGTTGTTGACGTTGTTTGTGTTGTTGACGTTGTTTGTGTTGTTGACGTTGTTTGTGTTGTTGGTGTTGTTTGAGTCCCCGTCGTCGTCACAGGCGGGGGGGATCAGGAGGAAGAGAGAGAGAC
>JAHJLU010000835.1 GCA_018821745.1 Myxococcota bacterium
CACCGCCACAGTGACCGTCACTTTTTAAGCTCAGCTTTCTTCGGACTCACCATCATGGGAGTGGGGGTGCTCTTTTTGCTGGACCACCTCGATCTGTTGCAGGGCTACCGTGCCTTCCAGTTCTGGCCCATTTTCATCGGCCTCTGGGGTGTGTTCCGACTCATAATGCCCGGCCGTCTGCCCGAGAAGATCTGGGGGCTCTCCCTGGTCACAGGGGGCTCCCTGGCGCTCCTTCACACCCTGGAGATAGTGACGGTGCCCTGGTCCATTATCTGGCCCCTCCTGGTGGTCGCCGCGGGGCTCCACGTCATACTCACGGTGATCTGGACCAAACGCCGCAGGGACGCCATGAACCGGCAGTTTACGGAGATAGAGGGCAACATGGTGAGTCACGTGATCATGGGCGAGAAGGAGGAGCGGATCGATCACGCGCCCTTCAAGGGCGGCGCCGTTGATGTGGTCATGGGCTCCTATGTGCTGGATCTGCGCAAGGCGGAGTTTTCGCCGGGAAAACACGACCTGTGGGTGAAGGCCTTCATGGGCGAGGTGATCGTGAAGGTCCCCGCCACCCTGAACGTTTTTGTGGATGGCAGCCAGATCATGGGGACCATCGAGAATGACGCTCCCCGCACCCGTGATGACCAGGAGCATCCCACCCTCACTATTCATGCCCAGGTGGCCCTGGGATCCATTAAAATTCAGTAGTACAGACTCAGTTGGGGTGCCAGTGCAGCAGACAGAAGTCGTCCCCGCCCGCGTAGTCCGTGCCGGGAAAAGCGCTGTCGCATTGGGCGGCGGCGATGACATTGCCCCAGGCGTCGCGCACCAGCGCCACGATATTTACGTCGGTGGTGCCGTTGATGGTGACCTCCTGGCGGCCCGTTGATGTCAACGGCAGTCTGGTAATCATGTAGCCACCAGCCACTCCGGTCCCCAGGCCGCCGTGATTGGCAGACTCCATGGAACCCCCCGCAATGAGAAATCCATCTTCCCCGGGCGCAATGCAGTTGAGCACCTCATCGAGATCTCCACCCAGCCTGGAATAAAATCCAATAAATGGGTCTCCAAAGACGTATACGCCGAGGAAAGCATCGACGCCGCCCATAAGTATCCCTCCCCCGAGATCACCGTTGGTTCCACCAGCCACAAGCAGCATGAGGTCCGATGCGTCGACGGTGATGTCGTTGATATAGTCTTCGCCCGCGCTGCCCACATTGAAGGTGTAGCCGTAGGTCAGATTCAGATCGTTGTAACGGACAATGAACCCGTCGATACCCCCCTGGTTCGTTTCCCCCGCAACGTCCCCGGAGCTGTTGACCGCGAGGTAGACCTCACCGTTGGTCCTGAGCGCCAATCCCCCGACGGTATCCTCGTCGGTTGTGGCCAAACCCGTGGCACCGGAAATGGCGCCATCGTCAGGCAGGAGTCTGGCGACAAAGACGTCGCTGTTGTCGTTCCCCAGTATCCCAGCCATATAAAAGGCACCGCTGTTGACAACGCCGGCGACGAAAATAGTGTCATCGGCAGACAGCGCCAGACGACTGCACCGGACGTCCCCCGAGTCACCCAGCATGGAGGCCCAGATCACATCACCCGTGGCGCCATCGAATTTGGCCACGACACAGGCGATCGTGGAATCCGGGGTCCCACCCGCCAGTGTCCCCGAGAAGGCCCCCGTGGCGATGATGTCCCCGGCGCTGTCAACCTTGACGGCAGCAAACTCGTCAAACCCCGCCGAGCCGTACTGGTGCTGCCAGAGAACCTCTCCCGACGGAGCGAGCTTGCCAAGGACGGCGTCCGTCCCGCCATGGTTCGTGGAGGAGGGGAGCACACCCGTGGTGCTCCCTGCGTAGATGATCCCGCCGTCGGAGGCCAGGGCCAGCCCCTTGATAACGTCGTCGGCCGCGGTACCCCACTGGAGAACATTGGAACAGGCCGAGGCGTCGAGGGTACAGTCGGATTTGCAGCCGGGCATGTTGAGACCCCGGGTGAGCTCCCTGCAGGTGACATCGCCCACCTCGGAACCGTCGCACTGCTCGTGAGTTGCCTGCAGAACGTCGTCACCGCAGGTGCCGGCGGCGGCGCAATCGGCGGTATTGAAGCCACTGCAGTCGGGCTCGCAGGCAAGGGTACCACCGTAGTAATTGAGATCCTCGCAGGTAGTTCCCCCGACGTCGGTCCCGTCGCAGGTCTCCTCTGGAGCCTGGAGAGAACTATCACCACACCAGCCCGCAGCTTCACAACTGGAGGTATTGAAGGTGCAGTCCGTGTTACACAGCAGGTTTCCGCCATAATAATCCAGGTCGTCACAGGTAGAGGGCACCTGCGCGCCGTCACACTGCTCGTAGGCCTCCTGAACAACTCCGTCGCCACATTTTCCGAAGCTCTCGCAGCCGCTGTAGTCGAACCCGCAGCTCCCATTGCAGGCCAGAACGCCCCCGTGGTATCCTTCGGTGAGGCAGGTGGCGCCGTCGAGATTCTCGCCTTCGCAGTCCTCACCCGCATTGATGATATCGTTACCGCATATACCACCACCAATACAGTGACTGGTATCAAACTGGCACTGGTCGTTACAGCGCAGATCCGTCCCAGAGAGGCGATCGTCGATGGAACCACAGGTCTCGCCACCCAGGTTCTCACCATCGCACTCCTCCACACCCTGGATAATGACGTCACCACACCACCCCGCCGCCTCGCAGGAGGAAAAATTTATGGTGCAGTCTTCGAAGCATACGACATCTCCACCGTAGTATCCCTCGCTCACACAACTGACACCGCCAAAGCTGTTCCCGTCACACTCTTCTCCGATGTCGACGATCCCGTCTCCGCAGGTGTCGGTGCCATTCCCCTCGCTGGTGCAGCCGAGTAACAAGATAATGCACAGTGGCAGGGCGAAGCGTTTTATCATGGGTTCCTCCTCGCTGGCCAGTTGTCCCGGAAAGCCACCGTAGACGGCCAGGCGCGTGACAATAGTATATGGAAAGAAGTGTTGGATCGCCAGACAATTCTACCCCTCCTGTCAATATTGGAGCAATTGCATTGAAATTTTTCGTCGTTGGTTCCCCCCCGTGTTTTGCCGGGCTGGGTCAGCGAACGCCTGCCACGGTGATGGTCCCGTCCCTGCCGATGGTGATCGAGAAGCCGTAGTGATCCACATTTTTACGGTTGGTAAAATAGAGGTGGGAGGCCTTGAAGATCGTCGTCCGGCTCCCCTCCTGCTCCACGGCGGAGACGGCGCACACCGTGGCCGAGATGTGGTAGTAGGTCTGGATCATCTGGGCTCTGAGAAGAAACTCCGTGAGCTTCGCCCGATCATGAACGGCCAGCGCAGCGGGGAGCACCTTTCCCACCACAAACGACTTTGCACGCAGTCTTGGAGCATCAACACACTGAATGTC
>JAHJLU010000078.1 GCA_018821745.1 Myxococcota bacterium
ATGGACTTGTCAACCAGACCTGTGGCGTCATTGAAAAGTGCGTAGACCTTGTATCCGCCTTTGTCGCCGATACCTTCGGTCACGGCGTGGAAAGTATACCAACCAAGCACCAATATGGCGATGATGAATGCTCCCACTTTTACGCCGGACAGCGCACCTTTCAAATGTCACCTCCCATTCCCATAATACCCGAGTACCGTAAAAAATCCTTTACTGTAGGGTTTTCGCTCTCCCGGAATTCCCGGGGAGTCCCCTTTTCTACTATTTTTCCTCCATAAATCATAGCAATTCTGTGTGCAATCCTGAAAGTCGATGCCATGTCGTGGCTGATCACCACGGAGGTGACTCCCAGGCGCTCGTTGGTTTTGGCGATGAGTTCGTCCACGTTGTGGGTGGCGATGGGATCGAGGCCCGTTGTGGGTTCGTCATAAAAGAGTATCTCGGGCTCCATTACCAGCGCCCGGGCGAGGCCCACCCGCTTTTGCATCCCTCCCGAAAGCTCCGAGGGGAATTTCTGCTCGATACCCGGGAGGGAGACGGACTCCAGTACATCCCGGATGATATCCTTGATCTCCCCCCTGGTCTTCTTTGTGTGTTCACGAAGGGGGAAGGCAATGTTATCGAAGACACTCATGGAGTCAAAAAGCGCCGCATACTGGAAGACCATCCCGAAGCGTTTTCTCAGGGTGTTGAGCTTGTACTCCGACATGGGAACGATATCGATCCCGTCCACAAAGATGCTCCCCGAGTCCGGTTTTACCAGCCCCATGAGATGTTTCATGGTGACAGATTTTCCCTGCCCCGAACCGCCGATTATAATGTTGATCCGGCCCCGCTCTATGTCCAGGGAGAGATCGTTGATTACACGCTGTCCGTTGAAGGATTTGACCAGTTGGTGAACGCGGATCTGGTACTGGGGGTGCTTTTTCCCTATTTCAGGGGCGTCGGTCATGGAGTTATCGTTCATCAGTCAATCAGAAGGACGGTGCGCAGATCCGTGAAGGAGAAATCCCCGGGATTGATGGCGGGCTCGGGGAGAATGACGAACTGGGTGCCGGGGGCAATGAGGTTACATCCGGTACAGTCGGTGGTGTTGATAGTGACGGTGTCGGAGAGGGTATTGTCGATGGTGAAGGTGCCCGTTGCCACGGGAGTGGATGTAAACGCGCTGCCGGCGGCCAGGATGGCAAAATTGCCCGTGGTGCCCGTGGCGCCGATGCCCGTTGCCAGGTTGACAGTGTAGGTGCCCCCTGACAGGTCCACGGTGGAGATTTCGATGCGCCGCGGCGTGAGCAGGTGGTTGTAACCGCTGTGGAACCAGTAGGACATGTTGTCGATGAACATGCCGTAGTTCGGATAATCAAGGACATAGAGAAACACGGAGGAGTGGTCGGTCACTTCGTGGGCCATCCCGATGAGCGCATCGCCCGCGGTGAAGGAGCCACTCGTGTCCGCGTCGTGATACAGGACGCCCACGAGCAGGATACCCTCCACGTCACCGAGGCCCGCCCCGGAGTCCATGGTGAACTTCCACGCGCTTGTGGTGGTCTGGTCCAGTTCTGCGGTCAGATCCGGCAGGGGAGCTGTCCATCCGGCCGCGGGCGCATCGAAGTCACCCAGGATGTGGTAATTGCTCGCCGTGGCCATGATCGTGCTCACCTGGCTCATCATAAGGGGTTCAACGGGAGTGAATCCGCCGGGGACAGCGTTGACATCGACGGCGGCCCAGAGCACCCTCGTATCGGAGGTGAGCTCCGTTGCAACAGTGCCGATAATGGTGGGCTCATAAAGCGGAGCCCGTGTGACGAGCACATCGACGGAGTCTTTTTCTGATTCCCAGTCGGCGAACTCGGGGTCGCTGCCAACCTGGTTCACGATAGACCATCCGGGATATTCAAAGTCGCTGGTTTCGTGGGGGGCCGCGAAGTGCAGGACCGTATCGGCCAATGTGACACCGATAAATGGCTCTCCCTCGTCCCAGACGTAATTCCCGTCGAGGTCGTCATAGATGGTGACGATAAAGATTCCGTAATCAATCCCGAGAGTGGCATCGGTGGTCAGCAGTGAGGAATCGGGGGCGATGGGAAGCTCCAGCTCATATTCCACGGGCCCCGGGCATGGACAGGTGGTCTCTGAATGGACTTCTCCCTTGATGGGATTGCTCAGATCAATGGTGTCGCGGTCCAGCATATTGAGGGCCATGAGCGAGACCCGCCCCGTGTGGAACCCAAGGGGATGATAATACTGGCTGTTGGAGTTGAGTCCCGTGATCACCGGTCCGGCAAAGTGGAAGGAAGTCTCCACGGATTCCTCGATGCCTGTGAGGGTGAAGATGAGTGTCGCCACTCCCGCGTCGGAGGTGAGGGCGGAAAAAATTGCCCGGCCGTTGCCGTCGGTCGTGAGGGTACCGGGAGAGAAGGTAATGAGTGTTGAGGCGTCGGCCACGGTGCCCGTGGCTCCGGCGATGACACCGCTGGCGTCGGAGAAAGTGGCTCTGAGGCTGAAATCCCCGCTGCTGGGGGAATATGTTGCGCTCAGGGGAATGACATTGACCGAGAATTCAAAGGTGGCCTCCTCGGTGGAGTCAAGGGTCACCGGGTCCTGGAGGGGAGTCTGCTCCGTAGTGCCCACCTGGGCGGAGAAGGTGGCGACACCGATGTGATTGGTAACAAAAACGAACGAAGCTGCTCCGTCGCTGTCGGTCACCACGGTCTCGGGGTCAAAGGTGCCCCCGGTCATGGTTGATGCGGGAGCGACGGCTTTTTGCGCGAGGGGGCTGCCGCCAGCGTCCAGGACGGTGACGGTGACCTGGGAAACAAACGCCTCACGCTCCACCGAGTAGGTGCCTGCGGTGAAGGTGATGGAAGAATTCTCAAGGGAAACTTCACTGGTGTTGTTGTTGGCGTTGTTGGTGTCGTCGTCACAGGCCATTATAAAAAGGCCGATAATCAGCAGGAAAAAAAGGCGTTTCATGGGAACCTCCGTTCTCCTCCTCGTATATCATCGGGCTGGCACCCTTTCAAGCTGATGTGCGTGCTTTCCAAAGATGAAGAGCATTTCCGTGACGGAAAAAAAGTGAGTTTTTGTAGTTAGATGTAGGATAATTTGCTACATTGTGTGAGCAGGGTTATAGTGGAAACATGAGGCACGCGGCGCATCGCCGGTGGCTCGCGGATTCCCCTTCGTGAGAAGGCCCGAGCCGCAAGGAGGTTTCCCGTGACCAGCCTTAAATTTCGCAAAATGAAACAAACTGCTCCGAAAAAAATTCAAGGGACAGTAAATATTTTTAAAAGTGTTAATTCAGTAACTTACAGCTTGCTCC
>JAHJLU010000836.1 GCA_018821745.1 Myxococcota bacterium
ACGCCAAGTTCTCCGAGGCGCTCAAGACCGTGGGTAAAAAGTTTGACTTTGTGCAGCTCTACGAAGAGCGCGACAAGTTCAAGAGCGAGATCCTGCAGGTCATTGGCCGGGACCTCAACGGCTATGTGCTCGACGACGCGGCCATCGACTACCTGGAGCAGACCGACAAGCAGCTGCTCAACATGGACAACATCCTCGACGCCGAGGGCATCAAGAAAATCACCGACCTCACGGCAAAGCAGGCCATGCTTGAGAACGACATCCGCTGTACCAAGGAGAAGACCATCGTCAAGCAGAACGTCTCCGCCAAGGAGGCGATCCTGGAGCTGCGCAAGCAGGAAGCCGAGGCCGAAGAGAAGCAGAAGCGCGAAATCTCCAACATCAAGGCTCGGGAAAATGCAGCCGCCGCCAAGGTGAGTGAAGAGGAGCGCCTCAAGGCACAGACGGCACGCATCGCCGTGGACGAGGAGCTGTCAGTCGCCGAAGAGAACAAGCTGCGACAGATCATCGTGGCCCAGAAGAACAAAGAGGGCACCGAGGCCGTTGAGGAAGAGCGGGTGCAGAAGCGCATGCTCCTCGAACGAACCGAGAAGGAGAAGCTCGTGGTGCTGGCCCAGATCGACAAGGAGAAGGCCGTTGAGGAAGAGCAGAAGAAGATCCAGGAAGTGATCCGGGAGCGGGTCATTGTGGAGAAGGCGGTCGTTGTCGAGGAAGAGAAGATCAAAGATACCCGCGAATTTGCCGCCGCAGACCGTGAAAAGGCCGTGGCGGTGACCCAGGCGGAGAAGTCGGCTCAGGAAGCACTCATCAAAGAAGTGAAGGCCGCAGAGGCCTCCCGTGAGGCCGCCAAGCTCAAGGCCGAGGAGCGTATCATCGACGCCGAGTCCAAGTTCCAGGCCTCCGAGAAGGAAGCCATGGCCATCAAGACCATGGCCGATGCCAAGGCTCAGGAAGATGCCATCCACGGTATCGGAGAGGCCCGGGTCATCGAAGCCAAGGCCCACGCCGTTGAGATAGACGGCGACGCCCGTGCCCGCATTATCGAGGTGACCGGTCTGGCCGAAGCCAAGGCCATTGAAGCAAAAGCCATGGCCAATGCCAAGGAGATCGAGGCGTCTGCGCTGGCCGAGGCCAAGGGAAAAGACGCCATGGTCGATGTCATGAACAAGCAGGGTACTGTAGAGGCTGAGGTCATGGCCAAGAAGTACACCTCCGAAGCCAACGGCATCACCGAGAAGGCCCACGCCATGAAGCTCTTCGACTCCGTCGGGAAAGACCACGAAGAGTTCAAGCTCCGTCTCGACAAAGAGAAGTCCATCGATCTGGCCCAGATTGCCATCCAGAAAGATATCGCCGATGCCCAGGCCTCGGTCATCAACGCGGCCCTCAAGTCCGCCAAGATCGACATCGTGGGTGGCGAGACCATGTTCTTCGACAAGATCGTGGGCTCCATCACCAACGGCAAGTACATGGACTACATGGTGAATAAATCCAAGGTCCTCACCGACGTGAAAGATACCTTCATCACCGGCGACCCGGAGCACTTCGAGCGCGAGCTCAAGACCCTGGTCTCCCGGTTCAACATCGGGAGCGACGACCTCAAGAACCTCTCCATCTCGGCGCTCATCAGCAAAATGATCCAGCGGGCCGAGGGTGACACTCTGGCCTCCCTGGAGACCCTGCTCACCTTCGCCGAGAAGCAGGGTCTGGGCAACAAGCCGGCTTCCCTGATTAGGAAATAATGGTACGAAACCCCTGTTTCGTGAGATGAGGGAACATGTCTTCAACGGAAGAAACCACCAAAGCCCCCGGGGACGCCCAGAGCGGGGAAGCCCTGGAGAGCGGCACCTACGAGATCCTCAAGGGGCGCCTCGCCAAGCACAGCGATGAACTGAAGCGGCGGCTGGCGCTGCTCAACGCCGCCAGGAAAGAGGTGTTCGGCTCCATCGAGAACACACTCCTGGGGAGTGAGCGGATCCTCACGGATCACAACTGCATCCCCAGGGACATGATCGCCGTGGGGGACCGGTTTATCTTCGGGTACAACGTCCACATGGGGCTCAAGACCTCCGTGGATCTGGGGGACGTCTTCTCCATCTACGAGTTCAGGGAGCGCAAGTTCAACCTCCTCTCCCTGGACATCCTGGGTGACGCCAAGTTCACCGAAGATTTTCAGGATCTATACAAGTACTATAAAAACACCAGCTTCGCCAAGTTCACGGTCATCGGTCCCTTCCTCTACATGATCTTCCGGGTGGGACGCCACGTGAGTGACATCAAGACATTCAAGTGGCTCATGGAAGACGACGCCATCACCTACGTGGACAACCGCAGCGATCACGAGGTGGTGTATCCCTCCCAGCAGGACTTTATCTGGACCCGCGCCACCCGTGACGATCACCGGGCGGGGGTGCATCCCCACATCTCCATCATGGATCGGGTCTTTGTGGAGACCGTGGGGGGCGACCTCACCATCAAGGTAGAGGACAACACGGAGACGGGCAGGGGCATCTACGCTGAACCCGTTGATAACAAAGACCAGACCCTGGACGACGCCGAGACCTATTACACGGCAATCGGGAACATCATTATCCTCAAGATCCGGCCCTTCCAGGAGAAGGACTTCCGCTACTTCGTCTTCAACGAGAAGATGCAGCGGGTGCTCCGCCTCGACTCCCTGGAGCAGTCGGGCATCCTGCTCCCCGACAACCAGGGGCTTATCTTCCCAAACGGTTACTACCTGCAGTCCGGTGAGTACAAGACCTTTGACCTCGACCTGGGGCAGATGATCTTTGCCCACCGGCTCTCCTCCACCAACGGCGAGGACCACCTCTACACCTTCCACAACCTGGAGACCGGCGTCTATCTGCTGCTCTCCTACAATATCATCGCCCACGGGGTCGAAACGCCCGTGGTGTGCAGCGGCTACTCCCACTTCGAGACGGGGGAGATGGTGCTCTTCAAGGCCGAGGAGGAGCCCAAGAAGAACCACGTGATCCAGATCTGGCAGACCCCTTACGTGGGCAAGGATTATGTGGCCACCAAGGAGAGCGACTCCCTGTTGTTCAAGATCGGGAACAAGGAGATCGTGCGGTGCATGGCGGAGTGCCAGGCGATCATCAATCTGATCGCCAAGGACGAGAGCTACTCCAGCCTCTACGTTGACATCGCCAAGTCGGCGCTCTATATCCTCGACACCTACTTCTGGCTCGACAAGAAGGAGGGGGGGGAGATCCGCAGCGTCATCCAAGAGATCCGGGAGACCGCGACCCTCACGGTAGCTGAGTTCGAGAAGGTGGTCCGCATCCGGCGCGCCACGGCCGATCAGATCGGCCAGGTCTCGGAGCGCACGGAGAAGCTCATCAAGAAGATTGTCTACTCCACCTTCTCCGAGATGTCCGAATACGTCGACGCGCTCTCGGAGCTGCGTGTGCTGCGCGGGGAGATTATCTCCCTCAAAGAGTTGCGATACACGGATCTCACCAGTATCGACGCCATGGAGAAACAGGTGCGGGAGCAGAGCGAGGTGCTCTCGGGCAAGTGCGTGGAGTTCCTGCTCGATCCCAAGGGGCTCGACCCGTACAAAGCACGGGTGGCGGAGCACACCAGGGCAATCGACGGCGTGGATCGCTCCAGCGTGGGGAAAGAGGTGGCCCAGAAGCTGGCCGGTGTCTCCCGTGATCTCGATCTGCTCATCGAGATTGTCTCCAACCTCAAGATCGATGACCCCACCAAGTCCACGGAGATCATCGACACCATCTCCACCATCTACTCCACGGTGAATCAGGCCAAGAGCCGCCTCACCAACCGGCTCAAGGAGCTGCAGTCCAGTGAGGGGACCGCGGAGTTCAACTCCCAGCTCAAGCTCCTCAACCAGTCCTCGGTGAACTACCTCGACGTGGCCGATTCCCCCGAGAAATGCGAGGAGTATCTCACCAAGCTCATGGTCCATGTGGAGGAACTGGAGGGGAAATTCGCCGACTTTGACGACTTCCTCCCCAAACTCACCCAGAAGCGGGAGGAGCTGTTCGAGGCCTTCGAGTCCCGCAAGCTCGCCCTCATGGAGAAGCGGAACAAGCGGGCCGCCTCCCTCTTCGGCGCGGCGGAGCGCATCCTCAAGGGGGTGAAGAACGCCCTGGGCCGCTTCGAGTCCGTCAGCGAGATCAACGGCTACATCGCCTCCAACATCATGGTGGAGAAGGTCCGCGACGTGGCGGAGCAGCTGGTGGCCCTTGGGGACTCGGTCAAGGCCGACGAGGTGGAGTCCCAGCTCAAGAGCATCCGCGAGGAGGCCGTGCGCCAGCTCAAGGATCGCCAGGAGCTGTTTGTCGATGGCGCCGATGTCATCCGGTTCGGCAACCACTCCTTCTCCGTGAACACCCACCAGCTCGACCTCTCGGTCGTGCAAAAGGAGGGCGGTCTCTACTTCCACCTCACGGGGACCGACTTCTGGCAGCCCTTCGACGACCCGGAGATCAACGACCTGCACGATGTGTGGGAGCTGGAGAGCCCCGCCGAGTCACCCGTGGTCTACAAAGCTGAGTATCTGGCCTGGATGCTGCTCCGCGAGCTTCCCCCGGGGATTGCAGGGAAAGAGCTCCTGGAGGCCGTGCGCGCCGCCATGACCGCACGCTATCAGGAGGGCTACACCAAGGGTGTCCACGATGAGGACGCCACCAAAATCCTTGCCAAGCTGCTGGACATGCGGGCCTCCATCGACCTGCTCACCTATCCCCCCGCCGCCCGGGCCCTGGCCACCCTCTACTGGCACCTCACCGAAGACGTGCAGGGCAGGGAGCTGCTGGGGAGCCGCCTCAAGCACCTCAACCACATCGTGAGGGTCTACGAGGGCAGCGGCGCTGTGGACGCCTTCACGGGCATGGTAAGAGAGTCCCTGACCCGGTTCGCCACACAGTTCCCGCTCTTTGACAGCGCCTACATCGACGCGGCGGCGGCCTACCTCACCCGGGAGATAATGCGGGGGGATGCCTTCATCATCTCCTCGGAAGCCGAAGAGATATACAAGGCCTTCAACGACTCCCTTCGGGAAAAGAGAGCTGACCGCACCTTCAGGGAGACCCTGGAGTCCCTCAAGGGGGACATGGCGGGGGCGCTGATCCTGGTGCGGGAGTGGATCACGGCGTGGAACCTGAGCGCAGGCGCGGCTGTTGAAGAGGCCTTCCTGGAGGAGACTGCGGTCCTGCTCCTGCTGGGAAACTATGAGGAGTCACG
>JAHJLU010000002.1 GCA_018821745.1 Myxococcota bacterium
GGCAGCCAGATAGGCCTTGGTGAGCGCCTTGTCCTGGGTAAAGCCCAGGGCAAACGCCGGGCTCCCGGTCACCGGCAGAGACAACAGGGGAAAAAGCCCTGCCACGTTCATCTCCAGGTGACTGTCGCCCCAAAAACCCTCACAGAGGTTAAACACCGCATGGGGTGCATACTGTACCAGCGCATCCATAAAATCCGCAGGGGACTCCCCCAGGGGGATCCCCCGGACCATCATTCCCTCGCGCTGGAGGGCCTGCATCACCGCTTCGGCTTCATGCTCGGCCCCCTCCTCGGAGATACGATCCTTCTCCTCGCCCCGCTTCAGTGTCCCGGGGACACGGTTAAAGCATACCGCTATACGCATAGATTTTTTCCTGGTTGAGATGCAGCCGGCTGCGGGCCTCGGCGATCACGGACAGGATCATCTCTTCATAGTTCAACCCTGCTGCCCTGGCCGCCTTGGGGAAGCAGCTGTTCTGCTCGGGGCGGGGCAAAATCCCGGGGAGGGGATTGAGCTCGATGATGTGGGGCATTCCCTGGGCATCAAGACGCACGTCGATACGGCACCAGTCACGGCACTTGAACACATTGAAGGCCTGACGGCAAACGCTTGTGATGCGCTGCTCCAGCATGGGATCGAGGGCGGCAGGACAGGTGAAAATCTGGAGAGGATCCTCTTCCTGATCCCAGATCCACTTGGCTTCATAGGAATAGATGGGGAGCGCGCCCTGGGGCAGGACACTGAAATCCAGCTCGACAACGGGCAGAACCCTGACCGAGCTGCCATTCCCCAGCATGGCCACGGTGAACTCGCGACCGGGGAGAAACTCTTCCAGGAGGGCCCCTTCACCGTAGGTGGAGAAAACAAACTCCACCTGCCGTTTGAGGTCATGGCGGTTGAACACCAGTGACTTATTGGTGATCCCCTTGGAGGAGCCCTCGAAGATGGGCTTCACAATAATGGGATAGTGGGGCCTGAGGGGAAGATCATTGATATTTTCCACCACGTAAAAACGGGGGGTGGGAATTTTATGCCAGGAGAGAATCTCCTTGGTACGCTGTTTATCCAGACATATCCCCAGGGTAACCGGGTCACTGCCCGTGTAGGGGATTGCCAGCATATCAAGGAGAGCGGGGATCTGTGCCTCTCGGCCGGCTCCATAGAGACCCTCGGCCATGTTGAAGACCAGATCGGGGCGCAAGTCTCGGAGCTTCTCGAAGGCGAAGTTGTCCGCGTTGACCAGGGTGACCTCGTATTCCCTCCTGAGTGCATCAGCTACAGCGGTAATGGTTTGAATATCATCCCACTCCGCATAAATGTCGGTGTCGGATTGAGAAGATATCGAGGGAGGTTGATCGTCGTCGTGACCGGACGACTGACGGAGATTGTGGACGAGCGCGATGTGCATAATTGGACTCCTTTTCGCGTCAACCGTTGTACCCCACATTGAGGCACATCGAAGGGGATCCATAGTCGGGTGGTAACTGTGGTTGAAAAAGGGGTCTCGTTATGGATTGGCAAAAGCCACCCGGATCATGAGTCCCTCCGATACTTTTGGGTGTAGCTGACATGGGTAAATTTGTCAACCATAAAACTTCAAAAATTCACTATAGTTATCATAAGGTTATCATAACCACAAATCCTTGTATATTGCGATTAGAATAACCTCCCCGATCCAAAGCAGCTGATAAAGAAGAATTTACGCCAGAAAAATGTTTCAAACACTTTAGTGAAAGGGATTTGCACTGCATCGTAGATGAAATTTTCCACTATAAATATATTTTTCTCATAGAAACTCATCAAACCCTTATACAACAGGCGTTGCAAATATTCCGACGAGAAGAGGAAAAAACAATTGGGGCCACCTTTTCATTGGTGGTACACTGGGAGGCAACAAAAAAAACGGGATACCCCATGAAGACGCTGTTCATTAACGCCATCAGAAAGAGACTGTTTTTTATCCTCGCCGCCTCCATGGCGCTCATCGGTACCTATTTCATTATCAGCGAAGTGGTCCAGTCACGGACGGAGCTGGCCGTGTATCGCTCTCAGGCCATGCGCCAGAAAAAAAACGTCCTCACGGACCACATCCACCAGGCCTCACAATACATAAACTTCCAGCGGCGGCAGGCGAAATCCCGGCTCAAGACCCAGTTGAAAACTAAAATCCAGGAGGCGTGGAACATGGCCAGCAACCTCCTGGCCAGAAACAGGGGGAAGCCCCGCCACGAGATTGAGGCCATCATCAGGGACGCCCTGCACTCCATCCGCTGGTTCGGTGGAAGAGGCTACTACTTTGTGATTGGCATGGACGACGGTATTATGAAGGTCCACGCCAACAACCCCTCCCTGGAGGGCACCGACGCCACCAAACTGGTTGATCCCGAAGGCGTATGGCTGGTGAAGGACTTCATCCGCATCTGTAAACAGCACGGGGAGGGGTTCTCCTCCTACCTGTGGAAAAAGCTCCCCACGGACAAACGTCATTTCCGCAAGCTCTCCTACGTGAAACTCCACAAGGAGCTGGGCTGGATCATCGGCACGGGGGAATATCTGGAAGACATAGAGAACGACACAAAAGAGCTCATCAAAACATACCTCTCCCACTACCGTGTCCACAACCGAAACGAGTACATCTTCGCTCTGGGTAATGGGGGAAATATCATCTTCCACGGGGGGAACCGCTCTCTTTCGGGGAGCAATCAGATTGATTTAAAAGACCAAAACAATGTACCCTTTATCCGACTGCTGCTGGCCGCCGGAAAACAACCCCGGGGCGGGTTTGTCAAATATTCCTATCCACCTCCGGGCTCCACGGTTCCCGTCTCCAAAATCACCTACGCGCTCCATATTGCGCCCTGGAACTGGACCCTGGCCGTGGGATCCTATCTGGACAACATCGAAAAATCCGTGGCCGTCAAGGAACAAAAGCTCCGCCAAAGCGTCGCCGTCATGGTGGGTACCATTATCCTGGCTATCT
This sequence comes from Myxococcota bacterium, assembly GCA_018821745.1. Lineage (GTDB taxonomy): Bacteria > Myxococcota_A > Polyangia > HGW-17 > HGW-17 > SZUA-580. The sequence goes on from JAHJLU010000002.1 coordinate 2,981, forward strand.
TACTGTTGCTCCTTTTGTTCCATTTCTCCACCAAACTGATGGCTGCCAACCTGGGCCGGGATGTCACCACTTTCCTCGACTTCTTCCAGCGCACCGGCCAGGGAGAGGCCATCGACCCTACAAAACTGCGGTATGACGAATTTCACCGGATGGCGCTGAGCGCCAACAAAATGGTCAAGGCCCAACAGGAGGCCATGGTCAATATCCGAAAGTTCGAGATGGTGGTGGAGGGAAGCTCTGAGGCCATCGGCATGTCCACACCCGAGGGGACCCATTTCTACCACAACCGGGCGTTCTCAAAGCTCTTCGGGTGGGAGAAGCCCCAGGATCTGGTGGCCACGGGGGACCGCCCAGTTGCCTACAGAAATACCGAAACTGCCCGGGAGGTCTTCGATACCATCAGTTCCGGCAACCCCTACCGGAGTGAAGTAGAAATGATCACCCGTGACGGCAGGGAGCTCACCATCCTGCTCCGTGCCTTCCCCGTGGTCGACGACAAGGGAAAAATCCATGCACTGGTCGGAATCCACACCGACGTCACCGAGGACTCACGGGCACGTCTCGCCCTGGAAAAGACCAACGCGCTCCTGCGTGAAGAAAAAAACCGGGCCAAGGAGCTGGCCGACAGGGCCGAGGCTGCCAACAGGGCAAAGAGCGAGTTTCTGGCAAACATGAGCCATGAAATCCGGACACCCATGAATGGCGTCATCGGCATGCTGGGCCTCATCATGGACACGCCACTGAGCGAAAAACAGCGGCACTACGCCGAACTGAGCTACGCGAGCGCCGAATCTCTCTTGACAATCATCAATGATATCCTCGATTTTTCCAAGATTGAAGCGGGTCGACTGGAGATCGAAGAGGTCCCCTTCCACCTGCGTAACATGGTGGAGGAGCTCTCGGATTTCATCGCCCTGCGCGCCGAGGAGAAGGGGCTTGAGTACCACGCCCACCTGGATCCGGGGGTCCCCCTCGCCATCGTGTCTGATCCCGGTCGAATCAGACAGATCCTCACCAACCTCCTGGTGAATGCGCTGAAATTTACCTCCACGGGGGATATCGCGCTGGAGATAACGGTCTCCGAAAATCATCCTCAGCGCCCTCTTCTCCGGTTCTGCGTTTCGGACACGGGGATCGGGATTCCTAAAGAGAAGCTCGCCGCACTCTTCTCCCCCTTCACCCAGGTCGACAGCTCCACCACCCGACGGTTTGGCGGCACGGGTCTGGGACTCTCCATATGTCGCAAACTGCTCAATCTCATGGGTGGGGAAATTGGCGTCACCAGCGAGGAAGGGAAGGGCTCACAGTTCTGGTTCACGCTCCCCGTGGGTAAATCCGACATCGATCACCAGGAGAGCGCCGAATTTTCTGCTGTCCCCGATCCTTCGGAGCGCATCCTCATCATGGACCACCACCCGTTGTGCAGAAAGACCATGGCCCAGTACCTCTCCCACTGGGGGTATCCCTTCACCCTCACCAGTGACGGCAACTCCGCTCTGGAGGCGTTGCAACTGGCCCAAGAGGAACAGCGCCCCTACTCCATCATTTTTATGGGAAAATGCCCCCACTCCGATTCCTGCCGGGAGGTCATCAAAACAATCCATGCGCGCTATGGGCCGGCCACCAAAATCATCCTCATGAGCAGCCCCCAGGCGCTGCTCACCCACGGACTCGAGCCCGATCCCAATGTGGCGCTCAGCATCGGAAAACCCGTCCGCTACGAACACCTCAAGCAGGCCATACTGAGCCTTGCGTCTGGCATCTCTCCCAAAAAAGAGGCCATCATCCGCCTCAAGGAGACCGCTGAGAAAAAATACAGGGGGGCGGGCCTGCGGGTCATGGTGGTGGAAGACAACATTGTCAACCAGAAGGTAGCCATGGGAATTTTGGCCAACCTGGGCATCCGTGTGGACGTGACCGCCAACGGCAAAGAGGCCCTCACCGCCTTGAAGAGCATGCCCTACGATCTGGTGCTCATGGATTGTCAAATGCCCGTAATGGACGGTTTCGAAGCCACCAAAAATCTGCGGGCCGATCCGCTGTTCCGAGAGAACCAGGGCATTCCCGTCATCGCCATGACCGCCAACGCCATGCAAGGAGATCGGGAGCGTTGCATTGCGGCGGGGATGAACGACTACATTCCCAAACCCGTCACACCCAAAACCCTCATCGCCATGCTCGACTCCTGGCTCTCGGAGCGCCTCCTTCGGAAAAAACGCTCCCGGGAAACCGGTCCCTACATTATCGAAGAGCGGGAAGCCTTTGTGCCCGAAAATCTGTTAAGCCGAATGATGGGCGATGAGAAACTGGCGCTCCTGGTGCTCGAATCCTTCACCATCGACTTCCCCAATCATATCAATTCCCTCCGTGATGCACTCCACAAAGGTTCAGCCCCTCTACAGAGTCGCATCCTCACGCTAAAGGGAGCCAGCGCTGATATATCCTCACCTCTCATGGAGCAGGCAATCGAAAACCTCGAGACCACCGCCGCCACCCGCAACACAGTGCTCATCCAAGTCGCCATAACAGCGCTTGAGGCCACCTTTAAAAAGTTCGTCCTCGCCATCGCCGCCTGGAAACCCCTCAACGGATCTCCCGGATGACCTTTTTCTTTTACAGACTTCCTGCTAAACTACTGAAGACGGGATACTTGAATTTTCCGATCTATGCATTGGAAAATCGTGATCCGGCGCGCAAAGACGCATGAGGAGCTCCCATGAAAAAACAGCCTGGCATACTGATCCTCTCTTTCCTTTTTCTCTTTAATTCTTGCGCCGGCGGTTCAAACGGGCCCGGTGAATTGTGCGGGAACAAGCTGCTCGACGAGGGGGAACAGTGTGATGATGGCAACCAGAACACCCTGGACGGGTGTGGCGCCTCCTGCCAATTGGAGCCCGGGTGGGCGTGTATGGGTGAGCCGTCAGTGTGTACCAACAACTGTGGCAACGGAATCCTGGATGTGGGTGAGCAGTGTGATGACGAAGGAGAGTCTGCCACCTGCAACACCAACTGCGCTCTGGCTCGCTGCGGGGACGGCATTGTCAACACCACCGCCGGAGAGCTTTGTGACGAAGGGAGTGAGACCGGGACCTGCACCGCACAGTGCACCATCCCCGGCTGCGGCGATGGCATTCTTGACGTGGGAGAGCAGTGCGATGACCAAGGGGAGTCTGCCACCTGCAACGCCAACTGTACCCTGTCCAGCTGCGGTGACCAGATCGTCAATGCCACCGCAGGAGAGCTGTGTGACGAGGGAGGTGCGACCGAGACCTGCACCGCGAATTGCACCCTGCCCGGTTGCGGGAATGGCACCAATGATGCGGGGGAAGAGTGTGATGATGGCGGGGAATCAGCTTCCTGCGATACAGACTGCACGCTCGCCTTCTGTGGTGACGGCGTCCTCAACATCACCGCCGGGGAAGAGTGTGATGACGGCGGGGAATCGGCCAACTGCAACGCCAACTGTACTCTGTCCAGCTGTGGTGACGGGATTGTCAATGCCTCCGACGGAGAAACCTGCGATGACGCGGGGGAATCCATCTCCTGCGATGCAGACTGCACGGCGATTCAGTGTGGCGATGGTGTCGTCAATACCACCGCCGGGGAGGCATGTGACACGGCAGGTGAATCAGCCACCTGCGACACGGACTGCTCACCAGCCACCTGTGGCGACGGCATGACAAACACGCTGGCCGGGGAAGAGTGCGATGACGGCGGGGAGTCGGCCAACTGCAACTCCAACTGCACTCTCTCGGTCTGTGGTGACGGGATCGTCAATGCCTCCGACGGAGAAGAGTGTGACGACGGCGACACCAACAACTCCAACGCCTGCTCCAACTCTTGTACGAGCAACGTCGTTTGCCAGGATCCCCTGTCCACGGAGTGGTCCGGAGGCAACGGATGGTCGGGCAACATGTTTGACATCGTCCCCCTGCGCAATATCACCATTACCGGGTTCGACGGACATTTCTACGCAGGCTCCCAGACTGTTTCCATCTATTACCGCACGGGCACCTACGCAGGTTTTGCCACCTCCACCACCGGCTGGATCCTCCTGGGAACCACCACGGTGACGGGTGCAGGTTCCGGCACTCCCACGGTGATTCCCATCTCCTTCTCCCTGGGAGTCGCTTCCGGGAACCGTGTCGCCTTCTGGATCACCACGACCAATGGATACAATTCGGGCAACATTTACACATCAGGGGGCGCATCGGGCACCCTCCATGCGTCCAACGCTGATCTCCAGTTCTATATTGGCGTTGGCACCCAGTATCCCCTCACCGCCTCCCCCTTTGTGGACCGCATCTTCAACGGTAACATCAAATACAACTGCAACTGATCCCAGGAACCAAAGGAGAGTTGCCACAGGGGAAATATTGCCCCACAGTTCCTTTATCTGGTATGCTTTTTGCGAGTATGCCACCCAGGAAGGAAGCGCACCATGGACTCCACAAAATCCCGAATTCTTTTTGTTGAAGACGATAAAAGCGGCCGGGAGCTGGGTGTCTTCAACCTCACCAAGGCCGGATATACTGTAGACGAGGCCGCCAGTGGCGAGGAGGCCCTGATAAAATTTTCTCCCCTCAAACACCGCGTGGTTATTACTGATTTGAAAATGCCCGGAATCTCCGGCATGGAGCTCCTCGCACGCATTCACGCCGAGCATCCCCAGATTCCCGTGATTGTCATCACCGCCTACGGGAATATTGATGTGGCGGTCACAGCCATGAAGGAAGGGGCCTATGATTTCATCACCAAGCCCTTCAACAAGGATCAACTCATCTTCACCATCGGGCGGGCGCTGGAGCGGGCCGCCCTGGCCCGGGAAGTCCAGGAACTCAAGATCCGTGCCACGGGGATAGAGCGCCCCATCATCTTTCAGAGTGCGATCATGGGCCGTCAGATCGCCGCCTGTGAAAAATTCGCCGCCTCGGACGCGTCAGTCCTTATCACGGGAGAGAGCGGCACGGGAAAAGAGCTCTTCGCGCGGCTGCTCCATGTGAGGAGCGCCCGGGCTCAGAAACCCTTTGTGGCCATAAACTGCGCAGCCATCCCCGAAAACCTGCTGGAGTCTGAGCTCTTTGGTCACGCAAGGGGAGCCTTCACAGGGGCCCATCAGGCCCGGACAGGGAAATTCCGGCAGGCCCAGGGCGGCACCATCTTCCTTGACGAGATCAGTGAAATCCCCACATCGCTCCAGTCCAAAATTCTGAGAGCCATCCAGGAGCGGGAGGTGGTCGGCGTGGGAGAGGACAAACCACGCTCCATTGATGTTCGCTTTGTTTCTGCCACCAACAGGGATTTGCAAAGGCAAATCATTGAAGGAACCTTCCGTGAAGACC
>JAHJLU010000837.1 GCA_018821745.1 Myxococcota bacterium
ATTCTTCGAGTTTTGCGCTGAAATCGTCACGGGAAGCGGTCATTTCGGAGAGATTGGTCTCCAGACCGGCTTTGTTCTCTTCGAGGGAGGCGATGTTGCTGTTTGCTTTGGCGAGGGCCTCCTTGAGCTCGACTATCCCCATCTCGTGTTCCAGAATCTTGGAATTGAGATCGGATACTGCCCGCTCCAGCTCATTCACTTTTTTCTTTTTGGAGAGGACGGCCATCTCCTGCTCTTCCATCTCGCTCTTGAGATCGTTCACCTGCCGCTCTTTATTATTGATGGTCTCTCTGAGCTTCAGGAACTCCTTCTCCTTGGAGAATGTTGAGCCCCCAGTGGAGCTCTTTGCTTCGTTGAGTTCACGTTTGAGCCGATCAACCTCGGCCTTTGCTGCGTCCAGTTCTTCCCTCAGGGATCCTTCGTCTTTGGACTCAGATTGGACGATGGAGTCCAGATCCAGAGAAGCTGAGAGTGAAGCGCCAAGGGATTCGGGCTCAGGCTCGGGCTCGGGCTCGGGCTCAGGCTCGAGCTCGGGCTCAGGCTCGGGCTCGGGCTCGGGCTCAGGCTCGGGCTCGGGCTCAGGCTCGGGCTCAGGCTCGGGTGCCGGCTCGGGGACAGGTGTGATATCGTCAATAATCTCCGGTTCCACCTCGGGAACAGGAGTGATCTCGTCGGGGATCTCCTGAACCGGCTCCATCTCCATATCGAGACCATCTATTTCAACAACATCATCGGGAACAGCAACGACGGGCTGTTCGGTATTGGTGGCCTCCAAAGGGGCGCCAGTGGGACTTTCTTCACCGAAGGCATCACTGAAGATTGAATCAAAAGCTGCCGATGTTTCGCGATCGATCTCGATATCCTCGCGCTCCATATCTTCAACAACTTCCTCGAAATTATTAAAATCACCGTCAAAAATTCCGCCAGACTCTTTCTTGGTCATCATGGCGGTAAATTCGGCTTCAAATGTTGGCATATCAAAGGGTTTGCGCAGGTATGCGTCGGCGCTGTGCTTCAAGCGGGAGTGCTGCTTGAATGTCTCAGCTGTAGCTTTCCCCGATGTAATCATTACGGGTATTTCCGCAAGCTTGTTGTTTTTCTTAATCTTATTGCAGACCGCATAGCCGCTCATTTTATCAACTTCGGCACACAAAATGATAGCGGTGGGCTCCATATCTTTGGCCGTCTGAAGCCCTGCTGCACCATCGTCTTTAATGGTAACCTCGTACCCCATATTGCCAAGCGTCTGCTCAATCTCAGCAGCCAAAGAACCAACGCTTTCAATAACTAACACATTACCTTTTGACATATATGCCTCCTCAAGGGTGAGCCGGTTTCCAAACACGAGCGGTCTGGCTATACAGTTTTGGTCCTTACAAGCATATCTTTTTAGACTCCCCCGTGTCAATGGATCATTCATGATCAATCTGAATTATCAGTGCATTTTCAAGGGTCGGATCCCTGTGGAAGGGGTTAAACTAAAAGTGGGAAGATCTCATCGGGGGAACGTGGCAGATGAATTTCCCGCGGGATGCCAAATTACCTTTACCATTTCAGAGGGAACCGAAAACGGGAGGGACTGGGCACGATAATTCCCACAGCCCAGAAGTTGAAATTGGGCGGTGTATTTTCCCGACAGAAGTTTTACGCGGTGGCGGAGGATCTTTTTTACGATCCGGTACTCCCCGTGCCAAACACTCTTGTTGTGCCTGTCGGTGACAATCCCTGAAATACGGCAATTTTGTAAATCACCGCCCCCATGGATCCGGTGGCGGAAAAGAGTGGTCTCCCTCTTTTGCTCTCCCGTGTAGTTTCGCCACACGATAAGCGCACCCACTATAAGGACCAGAAACGCTAAATGTTTTCGGTATCGTTTGAAAAACGCGGCCACTGACTATCGCCGCTTTTTCGGGTCTGCAGGAGATTGCTGATCATAGGTGTACCACTGGCCGTCTTCACCGTAGTACCCCTGCGGCTGCTCATACCCTTGCTGCTGACCGTACCCCTGCTGCTGATTTTGCTGCTGCTGGTATACCTGCTGCTGGCCATTGGGCTGTTGTTGCTGATGATACCCCTGCTGCTGACCATTGGGCCGCTGTTGCTGCTGATAGCCCTGCTGCTGGTCGTAGGTGTACCACTGGCCATCTTCGCCATAATAACCCTGGGGCTGCTGCTGTTGCTGCTGATCGTAGGTGTACCACTGGCCGTCTTCACCGTAGTAACCCTGTTGCTGCTGACCGTACCCCTGCTGCTGATCGTAGGTGTACCACTGGCCATCTTCCCCATAGTACCCCTGCGGCTGCTGGGATTTGTCGATAGCACTGGAATCCCAGGTCGCGCTGCGGTCATAGTAGTTCTGGTTCTGCTGCGCATAGGGATCGTTGTAGGCGTAAGGGTCCTTTTTATTTACAGCGCTGTAATCATAGGCGTTTGATGTAAAACGCTGATTGGGATCGTACTCGGCTTCATCGAACTGGGAGTTGTATTGGCCATAGCCCTCCTGGCTCTGATAGGCGTCCCATGATTCTCCCAGCAGCTCGCTCTCTCCCTCGTCGAAGACAACTTTCGACTCATTGGTTCCAGGCCTGGAGGGGTTCCCCAAGCTGTCAACGTATGAGGGGTCAAGGGATCCCGAAACCTCAAGACGTGGCACCGACTGCTCGCGGGAAAAGTCTCTGTCGGGCTGACGAAGCGCATGAGACACAGAGACTGTTCGTTTCTCATTGCTGACTTTTCGGTTGGTGGTCTTGTTGGGAGTGTAGACTTCTGTGCTGTCCACAACAGAAGGTTCATCCACCATCAGCAGATCGTCATCGTCGATCAACTCTTCGATGTCATCGACATCGAGAAGCTCGGAGACATCTTCCTCGACCAGCGAGGAGGTGGATGCGCTCCCACTCTCGTAAATGGAGGGGTACTTATTGAAATCGGCTTCGGTAATGTCCTGAAATTTACGGGTCAGATCCCAGCTTGCCCTGGCCTCTTCCTTGAAATTATCGAGGATAAAATCCTGGAGCTTGCTGGTATTCCACAGTTCCCCCAACTGAAAGGCGACACGATTGAGATCACTACCAAACTCTTCGGCATTAAAGTAGCGTTCATCACGCTCGTAGGCCAGCGCCTTGTTCACGACCTTGGCCAATTCAGGCGGAATATCTTTGCGGACATCGAGGATGTCGGGGTAGTCGGCGTTGATGATACGGCGCAGGTTGTCCATATCGTTTGCTTCATTGAAGAGCAGACGACCTGCGACCAGCTCCCACAGGCACACTCCCAGGGAAAAAATATCGGACCGGTTGTCAATCTCTTTTCCCTGCAGCTGCTCCGGGGTCATATAGCCGAATTTGCCCTTTACGATACCCGCCTGGGTTTTGGTTGCCCGCTGGGTCGCCTTGGCGATACCAAAGTCTATGAGCTTTACCGCTCCCTCGAAGGAGATGAGAATGTTCGCGGGAGTCACATCCCTGTGGACGATATTGAGCGGTTTTCCGCTCCGATCCTTCATATAATGGGCGTAATCGAGGCCATCACAGACCTTGGCGATCATGTGCATGGCGGCGCCCAGGGGCAACTGCTCGCCCCTGCCCCAAAGGTTCCGGGAGATGTGCTTCATGTCGACGCCGGAGATAAACTCCATGACCTGATAAAAGTCGTCGGAGATGCGGCCAAACTCATAAACCTGGCAGATGTTGGCGTGCTGCAGGCGGGCGACTATTTTTGCCTCGTCAATGAACATGGTGACGAAGTTGTCGTCTTCACTGATGTGGGGTATAATTTTTTTGATCTCAACGTTCTTCTGAAAACCTTCTACACCGAAGCTTCGGGCAAGAAACACTTCCGCCATGCCCCCCGTACTGATGTGGTCGAGGAGAAGGTATTTGCCAAACCTAAGGGGATAATTGCGTTTCCTTGCTATAACCGAACCTAATCTGTCCCGGGATCAAACCCTTATGCGGAGCGTGATTCCAGAATACGCCCTTTCGTTTTGCGTAATTATACTGGATAATTTGATTTGAGAAACATTTAAAGTTAAACTTTTTGAAACTTTTATGATTTTCAGGACTAAGGCGTCGCCGGAGGCTTGGCAAGGCCTGCTCCGGGACACACACGCAACAGATCTTTGGTTAATAGACCCTTTGTACGATAATAAATCACCCACCCCACGGTCACCGGATCGCTTCCGTCATCGGCCAGGGAGAAAATATCCCGGTCCATATTCAGCGCCTTGAGCAGCTTGAGAACGGCCAGGTTTTTCGTCCACTCGGGGAGCGCTCCCCCAGTGGTGAGTGCCCTGAGCAAATCCACCCGCCTGTCCACCTGGGGATGAATCCGGGAACCTTTTTTATAGGCTGTCAATTTGCGCTTCTCGGTTTCGGAGAGCCAGCCTTTGCACAGCAACTGATCGAGCTTCTCGATCTGCTCCTGGACCGTTCTCTTTGGTGCCAGCCAGGAGAGGGGTACAATCCGATCTCCCATAGAGCGCAAGATTCTGGACCGAAGGCCGGGGAGGACCCCTTCAACCATTTTCCCGCGGTGAATCCTGAAAGGTTTGCCGTTGACCACCCACTGAATCCCGCGAGGTCTCGGAGGAAAACTCCTGCCTCCAACGTCAAACCCTTTTCGTCCAAGGCCAAACAGGGAGGGAAGCACCGCGGAGAGAGGAATATAGTGGGTATAGTGTTTTGTCTTTTCAGGACCAACCAGCTGGATTGTCCCCAGGGGCATACCCTCGGTCAGAGTCCCATCCCATTGAACGTAGAGCAGCCACACCCTGCCCTTTTCTTTTGCTATCAGGGACTCAATCGTGTGCATTTTTTTTGCCGCCAAATCACTCCTTGCATGGATCCAACCGATGAAGGGCGATCGGATATCGGCAAAGGAGGCCACCAGTTGATCCAGCTTGTCATCGGTGGTCAGCAGGTAGGGGACGGAAGGGGGAAATCCCAGGGAGGGCAGCTCCCGAAAATAGGGAATGGGCTCATACTGTCCGCTGAAATTGAAGGATCCCCATTTAACCCCTTTTTTGGATAAGCGGCTTATGAACGAGGGCCCGCTCACCGGGAGATGGGGTGCGAGATAATGCCGTATCCCGTAATTTTTTCCCGTGAACAGGGAGGCGAGCACCAGCGCCTCGTTTTGGGATGGAAGCACCACCCGATCGTTTTTCCAGGCTTTCTTCAGGTGTGCCGGAGGGCCTCCCGCCTGTGTGATGACAATGAGTGATGTGGACGCAGGGATCCGGAACCGTGCTCCCGAATATGCGGCATGGGTCTCTGATGGGCCGGGAGCCTGTTTGACAGGTTTCTCAGAAACCATTGCCGCCGCGATGGGGGCCAACGCCAGGACAGAGGGGTTGTGCCCCTCCTCAATAGTATGCTTCCCAAGGGATCCGAGCACCACCGCCAGAACCAGAAGTCCCACGATGGGAGTGGGGGTCGCAAGAATGGCAAGCCCTCTGCCCTTTTTGGACTGTGAGCGCCTCCTGAACCGAATGGAGAGAAACAAAAGAAGCGATCCGGCAATAGCGAAAAAAAGCGCCATAATTTCCCAATAAAAAGGGCGTCTCAGAAGCCGCATCCCTGCTACCGAGCAGGCGGTGGAAACAGCGCCCAGAACAACCGACACGAACAGATTAAAGAGAGACGAGGTATACCCCGAGTAGATCCGCCCATAGACATGCACCACAGGACGGGCCACAACAAACGCGAGCATAAGGGTCCCCCCCAGGATCACGGCCTTGTGGGGTAAATTAAGCGGGATCTGCGACGACGGATACACCATAACCAGAGCCATCACACTGAAGGCGAACCATTGCCAAAGGTTCCGCCGGTGTTTTTCACCTTGAACGATCCGGGAGACAAGAGCCGCCCACCCCCCTACCACAAGGCCAAGGACACCGCCTCCCAAAATGCCGAAGGTGATGTGGAGCGCAGCCACACCGAGGTAGAGGCGCGGTTTCCCGCCGTGGGAGATGACCTGCACCACCTCGGGAAGTGCCAGCCACAAACCGGCAAACAGCCCCAGGGACAATCCTCCTGTCAGATTTCGTCGAATGGGTTGGCGGTTGTCTTCCATGGCGCCTCAGCCGTGTTGTCCCTTTGCCTTCACCCTGTCGCCAGGTGATATCGTTCAAGGGGGGTGTTCCGGAGACCTTCCCGGGTCAGATCAGAGTTGAACAGTATGATTTCATCAGCGGTAAAGTCAACCCCTCCGGGCGGGTTAACTGATTTCAGGACGGTTTTTATTGTCACCCCCGACACTCTGCCCTGCCTGGGAGCCCGAGCCAGTGTTATGTGCGGATGAAAAGATTTCATTCATGGGGCACCTCACTGAAAAGTGCGGGCACTGCCCCCTGAGCGGCGAGCCTGCGCTGCATAAGCGCCAGGGCATCGGGGTTGCAGTCCACACCGGAGACAATCCGGTCAAGGCTCACCCCTGCGACGAGGGTGGTCCCGCTCCCTGCGAAGAGATCCAGGACGCGGCCGCCGGGGGGACAGTGTGCCGAAATAAGCCGGCGCAGCAGCGCCAGAGGCTTCTGGGTGGGATAGGCAACGCGCTCCGGGTGGAGCTGGTGGAGGTGGTTGATATCGAGCCACACGTCACAAAGGGGCTGCCCCTTGTCGGGGTCATAAAGGTAGGTCTTTCCATTGCTTCTGATGGCTTTCATCTTCTTTCCCCCATCGGTCACAATGGTCTTCAGGTGGCTCCCCTTCTTGACCTGGCCGCACAGCGCGCACTGGTCCCGGGGGAGGGAGGCGGCCCCTGCATCAAA
>JAHJLU010000838.1 GCA_018821745.1 Myxococcota bacterium
AACCTCCCACCCCAATTTCCGCTAATCGATTGTTTTGTTTCAGAAACGAACGCCCCGCATGAGGTCGGCGAGGAGGGTTCGGGCCAGCTCCGTAAGGGGGAGCCCCTTGTTATAAGCCTCTTTCGCCTCCTCAAGGCGAATAATCTTCTCCATCCGGTGGATGAGCGCGAGGATGGGTTCCTCCAACCCCTCCGATTCAGGGGGAGGCTCGGGACCATATATTTCATCCAGGGCCACGCGCAGTCGGCGGAGAATGATCTCGGCCTGTCGCCTGGCAAGGGGATTCAGGGGGAAACGAAATCGTGTTCTGGCTACCATGACAGCTGCTCCTGGAGGGCATGTTCCACAACTCGAAAATAACTGCGCCCTCTCCCTCAATGACATTCTCATGGTGTGAAAAGTTGCACCCGCTGAAAAAGAGAGGGCACGGCTCGGCTTCTTTACGGAAGTATGGTCAACTCCACCACACTCTCCTGGGTGTGGTAGACGGTGTTGGTGACAACCTGCGGCACGGTGGCGTCCGTGTAAAAATCCTCCCCGGTGTTGGGGTTCCGATCAAATCGGGCGTAGTTGCTGGAGGTGATAATCAGCCCCAGTCTGTCTCCGGGCTGGAAAACAAACCCGTGGTGATTGACCAGGGAGACCTCCACGTCATAAGGAGTGTCAGGCACCACGGCCACGGGAGCCTGATACCCGTCTCGCAGCTTCATGCGCCGGATGCCCTCCCCGATGAGCAGGTGCCTTCCCCCGGAATCGACCACCGTGAGACGCACCGCCAGATCCGTATCGAGACCCGTGGTTGCCACACGCAGCTTGACCAGCACAGGACCGGCAAGGGTCAGCGCTTCGTCAAGGGGTGCGGACACATAGACCACATTGTCTGCCCGTGACAGCACCGCATCCTGGTAGGCGGGCCCGTGCTCGTAGGTCCCCATCAGCGTCTGTCCACCAATTGTAGGGGAAGGATCATCGGGATCATAGAGGAACTGCGCCGAGGTCCCCGTCCCCGAGGCGTCAGTGAGCTGGCCATCGGAGAGGTAAAAGCTTTTCACTGCTGTGCCGGAGGGTGGCCACACGGAGGATGTCTGGTACATGTCAGCGCCATCGGGCCTGTACTCCACAGGTTCTGAAGGGAGCGTCCCCAGTCCCCTGAGGTGAAAGTCAAAGAACGCAAGGGATCTCTCCTGGGCCACCTGGGAGGAATCCACATACTTCAACTCCTGCTCGTTCAGGGGGCGCCCCATGGAGGTCTCCCCCCCCATGGCGTTGTGGATCCATGGCCCCACGAGCAGACGATGCTCCTCCTTGGCCGCAGAAGCGCCAAAGGAGCTCAGCCCATGGAAATCCTGAATCGACCCGGCATTGTAAAGATCGTACCACCCGGCGACCACCAGCGCGGGGACCTCCACGTTGGAGTAGGGATAGAGAGTGCCCAGATAGTTCCACACCATATCATTGTAGGGATGGGCCTCATACGTCTGGGGATTCTGCCCGTAATAGGCAGCCAGAAACTGCATATACTCCCGTCGCAGCACCCCACCGGGATAATATTGTTCGTAGGTGTTATTCATGGAGCAGAAGATGGGCACCATGGCACCCAGGTGGGGAGGTTTCATCTGGGCCGTCAGGTACTGGACCACACACAGGGCGCTGATCCCCCAGGTGCCGACCCTGCCGTTGCTCCATGGCTGGGCGGCGATCCACTCCACGGCATCGTAACCATCGTAGCCCTGGTGGGGACGCAGATCGTTGGCCGCCTGATCCGCGGACCCAAAAAACCCGCGCCAGTCCAGCACCACGAAGTTATAGTTCCTGGACTCGAAGAGTGGCCCGGGCGTAAGAGTATCAAACCAGATCGCCCGCGCGTTTTCCTTGTCGTAGGGGGTCTGAATGAGAATGGTGGGCAGGGCGCACCGATCATCGGCCGCCCGGCGCACAAAGGCCGAAAGCTCGGCGCCATCGGCCATAAGGATGGAGATGTTCTCAAAAACATGCTCCTCGCAGGAGACAACGCCTCCGTCGGCGTCGCTCTGCACATCGGAGATCGCATCGCCATCGACACCTCCGTCATTATTGGGGGCGGTGCTGTTCTCCTCACAGGAGATCAGCCAAACGCTAATTATCAATAAGAGCATAGGACGCTTCATTATTATCACCTCGATGTGAGTATACACCAAAGCAACTCTTTTCACCACGATCGGGCACCCCCCTTATCATAGAGCCACATGACCCATGTCACCTTGCTCTATTTCCTGCTATACTACATCCAACATCCCATCCCGGAGGCCTACCATGAAATCATCTATCCAGACTCTTGTTATCCTCTTATGCGCGGGCACACTGCTCTCGTGCAGCCCCGATAATTCCAGCAGCCAGTTCAACAACACCAACAATACCAATAATATTAACAATACTAACAACCAGGTGTGTCTGGACGGCATCATGCAGTGTGTCAACAATGTCATCCAGAAGTGCGTGGATGCCCAGTGGACAAACGACACCATCTGCGGAATGGGCGATGAGCCCCCCATCTGCGACTACAACTTCGGCAGCCCCAGGTGCGCCTACTGCCAGTCGGGGGGAACCACCTGCGGTGATAACAACAGCATCTACTCCTGTGACAGCACCGGGAACGTGGGAGCCCTGGTGAGCGCCTGCGACTCTGCGGCCGGTGAGGACTGCGTTGAAGTCAACGGCACCGCCGCCTGTGACAGCCCCTGCCTGCGTGCCTCAGCAACCAAGAGCTATAGGGGTTGTGACTACTGGGCCGTCACCTCAGCTAATTCGCTCCTGAGCTCCGTCTTTGACAACAACTTCGCCCTGGTCGTCGACAACTCCAACGACGCCGAGGTCACCGTGAATATGGATGGTCCGGCCATTGCCATGACCGAGGTAATTGAGCCCCACACCCTCAGGGTCTTTCAGGTCCCCTTCACCACCGAGATCAAATACGCCTCAGCCGGAGACACCCTGCAGTCGGGCATTTATCGAAAATCAGGAGGCTCCGGTGCCATCCACATCACCACCTCGCTTCCCATAACCCTTTACCAGTTCAGCCCCTACGATTTCACCATAGGAGGAACCTTCTCCTACACCAACGACGCCTCCCTGAGCCTCCCCACCGCGGTCCTCTCGACCAACTACCTGCTCATGTCCCGCCCCACCTGGGCACGGCACAGCAGCAGCGGTATCGGCCCCAATGACGACACCCTGAGTCCCGGTTTCTCCGTAATCGTGGGCACCGAAGACAACACAACCGTCAACGTCAGCAGCTCCGCCCACGTGGCCGCCGGGCCTGAAGTCAGCGCCCTCTCGCCGGGCACAAGCGGCCAGTACCAGCTCAACAAAGGCGACGTGCTTCAACTCATCACCTCCCAGAACATGACGGTGGACAATTGCCCCGGCGCCCTGGGGACCGACGGCGATTACGATTTCTGCTCTGGAGGCCCCAGTTATGATCTCACGGGCACCTTCGTCAGTTCAAACAAGCCCGTGGCGGTCTGGGGGGGACACAACTGCAGCTTCGTCCCCTTCAATGCCCAGGCGTGCGACCACCTGGAGGAGATGATCTTCCCCATGGAGACCTGGGGCAAACAGTTCTATGTTGGGCTCACCAAACAGCTCCAGCCGGGCAGCACCGAGAGCAATATGATCCGCATCCTGGCCATGAACGCAGGCACTGTTGTTTCCTTTAATCCCCCGGTGCAAAATCCTGTTACTCTTGGGGCCCGGGAATATATCGAGTTCATGGCACCCGTGGCACAAGATTTTCAGATCACATCGTCTGAACCCATCCTTGTGGGCAAGTTTATGGTCGGGCAAAATTACTACAGCGGCTCTGGGATGGGTGATCCTGCCTTCGGGCTGGTGGTGCCCCTGGCCCAGTACCGCAACGAATACACCTTCACCACCCCCCAGAGCATGAGCCTCAACTACGTCAATGTCATCGCCCAGATCCCCACAGACAGCCAGGACTCCATCGTCCTCGACGACGTCCCCATCGCCATCGCCGATTTTCAGCAGATCGGGACATCGGGGTGGGGAGTGGCCCGCATAGATGTCACATCAACGGGGACCGCGGGAGCCCACCGAATTTACGCGACCAACCCCGAAAAACCTTTTGGAATCGAAGTTTACGGGTACGCCAGCTACACCTCCTATCTCTATCCCGGGGGGCTTGATCTGGAGTACATCACCGTGGTTGGCAAATAATTTCGAACCTACAGGCAATCGGAATCGCCGCTCCTTTTTTTATCTCTCTCCTTTGACTTGCCAGGAGGCTCGGGGTATATTATTTATTGTAGTCGGGCTATACCACTCTCCCTGCAGGGGGACTAGGCGGCCGAATTAACCTGAACACTCAAGGATATTCTTATGAAAAACCTCATTATCCTACCTGTGCTCCTCATGTTTTTGGTGCTCTCCTGTGACGATGACACATCACAGAAGGAGCAGTATTCTCCCTTTGAGGATCCCATTACCACCGACAAGATCGACTTCGACGGAGATGGTCGAATCTACTACACTATCTCGGCCTATGGCCACCCCGACGAAATCTCCTCCAGCCGCTGGACCGAACCGGATCTGGACATTGATGAGAACCTGTGGGACATGGGGCAGGGAAAGATCCACACGGAGACAGGCCTCCTGGTCCCTGATTTCAATGTGCTGGCCGCCTATTGTTCCAGCGCTACACCGCTCATAACCCTCTACCCGGGCTGGCGCGCCGAAACAGCCATCGCCCCGGGGACCTACTCGATCCAGGGTGTCCTCCTGGATGCCACGGGCACCGCCCTGCCCCTCTTCGATGCCAGCGGCGATCTGGAGATAGACGGTACCGACTACCTCCCCATCGATGTTG
>JAHJLU010000839.1 GCA_018821745.1 Myxococcota bacterium
ATACTGAGCCTGCGCAGAAGATGGAACTCTGTCGCAGGAGCTCCTTTGCCTGGTACAACCGCCCCTACTGCAAAAAAGTTCGGAGGAAATTGCGTCTCCGGCAATTTTTTCTCGAGTATCCGGATAATATCCGCAAGCGCTTCCTGCAAGAGTGTTTCACCACCACCTCACTGCGGTATCCGCTGGCAAAGTGCTCCATTTTCAGGCGGCGTGTCAAGGAGTTGGGGTTCCGCATGCACCCCAGCTGCCTCAACAGGGCCTACGACATCTACTGGATCACCAAATGCACCAAATATCGGCTCAAGGTTTACGCCTACCTGAAGATAAGGAAAAAACCATCCAAACCAGCCCTCCGTGCAGTCCGGCCGGAGAATCGCTACCCGGGGGTGACCGAGCCCCCTGCCCCGCAATTGACCGATGAAAAACGCCACCAGCCCCCTGGGGTTACGCGCCCGCCCGCTCACATCGTCGTCGTCGTTTCGAAGCCGGCCAAGGAAGAGTCCTCGACGGCAGAGGCCCCTGTATCCAGCACACTTCCTGTGCCCGCCAAACAGGAGGAGCCATTCCAGCCCAAGTGGATGTTCTCGGGCAGCGCGGTCTTTGCAAATCAAACCATCTCCATGGGCGACACCGACAGCAAATCCAACTCCGTCTCCCTGGCAATCGCCGGCGGACACTTCGTGACGCCCAACATTGTGATCCGGGGGGCCCTGGTGCTGAACTCCATCGACAATGAGGCTTCTTCTTCCTCCAATTTCATGGCCATGGCCGGCGTTCTCTTTTACCAGCGCTACTTCTACATTGGCATCGACGCGGGGATCGGGAACTTCAGTGAGTCCGCTGACTCGGGGGAGGATTTCAACATGGGCGTGAAGGTACTCTCCATCCCCGTGGGGATCCTCATCCCCCTGCGCTCCTATGTGGCGCTTGATATCGGCGTGCGCTTCTATTACCTCATCATGGAAGACGACGTCTCGGCCACCCGCTTCGAGATGGGCTGGATCGGCACCCAGTTCTTCTTCTGACCACCAGCCATACATAACAGCTCAAGGCCCGAACAATTGAGACCTGAACCACTCCCTCCTCTGTTTGTGTGACCCTGTCTATTATTGTGGGGAGCAACGTTATCAGAGAGTGGGATTCTTCCGTTTTTTGTTCCTTTTCGCCTTTGCCCTGGCCTTGATCTTCTTGCCCCACTCCTGAAGAAACTCACGGGATGAGGCGTATTTGTCCACGAAGGAGACAATGAATGACTCGCGGGTAATGGGGGGCCGCAGGGTAAGCGGCCACATATGTTTTACAATGATGTCCCGCTCTGTCCTGTTCAGGGTAAAATGTTTCAGCGAATTTTCCAGGGCGATGCGGGGATGGTGAAGACCATGAAATTTCTCTTTCGCGAGATCCGGTTCATCGTGATCTCTCCAGTCGTACAGAAAGAAGTCGTGCAAAAGACCCCCCCGCGCTGCGGATCGGTAATCCAGCTTGAGCCGTTTACACACTTTATAGGAGGTAAAGGAGACAGAGAGCGCATGCTGATAGATCGAAGAGTTATGGTGAAAGAACTCTCGAAGCCGCTGAAACTCGGTGTTTTCAAGAATGTCCGCCACAATCTCCGTGTACTCCTGCTCAAGGGGTTTGCGCGCCTCAATGCTTAAGCGGGCCCGCTTGAGCGACGAGGCCATGAGGTCACCCACCCTGCTCTTGAGGTTGTCCGAGATGGAGTTATTCAGGTAGGTGCGCAGCAGTGGAAAGGCGTTGCGAAGGCGACGGGTCCCGGACCAGATCCGATCCATCTCCTTTCGGCCCGTGGTGAGATACTGTTCAAGCAGATACCCGAGTCGCCTGCGAAAACCCACCAGAATTTTAACCGAGAACCAGAAATCTATTGCCAAATAAACGACATAGAACGATGCGACTCCCCACTCGACGGCCCGTGGCAGTCTCGCCAGGAGCGCATAACTGACGGGGTGGACAGCCAAGAGGAAGATGACCCCCATAAGCGCCCAGATGGTGGAAAATGAGAGACAGATTCTTCCGTGAAGATTAACGCGGTTATCGGAGTAATCCCACAGCCGCAGCCTGAACAACCGCTCGCACACCCACCCGGTGGTGTACTCGAGAGTACTGAACACAAAAAAGAGCGCCACCAGCAGCAGCAGCAAAATATGTATCCCGGGCAGCCACCGATACAGAAGGGCAGCTGAAAGCGCTCCAAAGCCATAGAGTGGAAGGAAGGGCCCGTGGATCAGCCCCGCGTTGACAAATTTCCCCTGGGTGAAGGAGCGGTAGAGCACCTCGATGATCCACCCCAGAAGAGAGTAGAGGGCGAACAGGAGGATCCAAAGGGACACCATATCGCCATGTATGCATTTGATTTCCATAATGACTCAGATTGCAAGAGGTGAGCAGCCCGGAGCGCTGCGGGCCGACATCGGCCATTCAGATCTCCCTATACCACGCCAAGAGATTTCCCGGACCTCCAAAACGTGTTTTTCCACCCCCCCCCGCCCCAAACACCAGACTCAATCAACCAATTTATTTTTCAGCGCGACCCCGGAGGGGTACCGGAGTCCAGGACAACCCGAATGACTTAATATATTGTGGTGTATGGTTCAATAAAAGACCGAGGGAAGCAACGACACAAGGGCAGCCCGGTGGCCGACGACACCGAGGAGATCGACGAGCTTGATGGCTGCATCCTTATGCGGATGTTGTGTTTTCGGCAAAAAAAAAGGGCAGTTGATTGACTGCCCGGATAGGATAAATTATGTATTTTGTGGCGATGGAGGGACTTGAAACTTCCATCGTTATACCATTAAGTCATGATTTTCCTTGCCATTCAAGAAGGGTGCAAAACCGCGCCGCTAGAGCGCCGCTTTTCGAGCAACTTTCTGAAGTGCCTCAGCCTGCACCGATTTTGAAATATGAATATAATTTTGAGCAACTTTAGAGTCAGACTGACGAAGTGCCTCTGAGATGACACACGCGCTCGTGACGGCCCCGAGGGCAGTTCCCAGGCCATGCCGAAACGCGTGATAGCCCTTAAACTCAACTCCAGCTTTTCTGCAGGCCCGAACGAGGGGCCACTTCAATTTTCCTCGGGTGAGATGTTTGCCACCGTGCATGAAGATAAAGTCCCCTTCCCTCTTCAGTGTCTTGAGGAGTTTCAGCGTTGACTCCAGGAGCGCTATTGGTTTCGCCTCGCTCCCTTTCGGTGTAGTGAAAACACCATCAGAGAAGTTATGGCGAATCGTCATTTCTCCATTGGCCTCGTCAATATCCTCCCAGCACAGGGCCCTAGCCTCTGAGCTCCTTAATCCATACCAGAAGACTATATGGAAGAAGACTCCCCAGTATCCATCCGCATTCTGTATGATTGCGGTTGCTTCTTCGACTGTGTAGTAGCGCTTTGGCTTCTGGATACCTGGCTTAAGCTTTTTCACTGTTGGAGCGGATGTAAGGTCTCCCCATTCGATAGCTGTATTAAGCACTGTACTGAGAAGTGTGAGCATGTTGTTGAGGTACTTCATCGAGTA
>JAHJLU010000840.1 GCA_018821745.1 Myxococcota bacterium
CGGATTTCTCGACAAGAGCCGTCCGACAACCAGCACTATTTCGCCGGTCAACTCCGGCGCTCCCGTTCGGCACAGCGCTGGGAGCACCCCTGTGCCGCGGGATGTGATAGCCCTGGAAATTTCCTCGACACCAAACCACGTGGATCAGGACCGCTCCATCCCCCTCACTGGAAACAGTGGGAGCACACCCAGCCTGGGCACACCCAAAATCACCTGCGGGGAATGTGGGGCTACAGTCGACGAGGATATGCCGTTTTGCCCCAATTGTGCCGCCCCCCTCTGACAAAACCTTTTGTTTTCAGTGTCTCCTTGCAACCTCAGGGCCTGGTTATGGCCGGATAATCGGTTACAGTTGCTCCTGTGGGTTGGAGCAGGAGGACAATTGACAATCCCGGGGCACTCTGTATGATCCATTGACGCAATTATTGATGATTTTCCATCATCCAATGTACCACCAGAAGGCACAGAGCTATGAAGAAAACCTCCCTGTTATATCGAATTTTATTGATATTTACCATGATTATGCTGTTCGCGGGGTCCTGTGACGACAGCTCGGGCAGCAGCACCGACGCTGGCGTCGACGCCGATTCCGATACCACTACAAATAACACCAATAATACCAACAACACGACCGCCACCTGCGACGACGGCATCCGCAACCAGGACGAAGAGGGGATTGACTGCGGCGGCTCCTGCCCACAGGCCGACTGCTGCGCCAACGGCTTCACCGACCCCAACCTTGGGGAGTGGGCAGTGGACTGCGGTGGAAGCTGCGCGGAGTGCTTCACGGGGACCGTCTATTTTGTGGCCAACGACGGCGATGACGCCAACGATGGACTTGACGGAACACCGGCCCATGCATGGCGCACCATCGCCCACGTGAACGAACAGTCCTTCTCCCCCGGTGACGCGGTCCTCTTCAAGCGTGGCGACGAGTGGCGGGAGAGTCTTCTTATCAGCAGCTCCGGCACCGCCGAGGCCCACATCACCTTTGGTGCCTACGGCGAGGGCCCAAGACCCCGCATCCTGGGCTCCGAGCGCGCCACCTCCTGGACGGCAGTGACCGGGGAGACCAACATCTGGCGCTCCGAGACCGTGCTCGCCGCGCCCCGTCAGCGGGAGGGGAACTCCGTGACCAACCACCCAGCCAGCATCTTCTTCGGCGAGCTCGACGGCACCCACACCTGGGGCAACATGGAGGAGCTGCACCTCAACTCCGAGGGCGCCCCCACGGACATCTACGAGTGCGACTCCGAAGGCGCACCCTTCTCCCTGCTGGACCGTGAGTACGACTGGTGCTGGCAGGACGATCACATTTACGTCTATTCCCCTGAGAACCCCGGTGACCGCTACGCCTTTGTGGAGGTCCCCCAGCGCCTCTCCACCATCGCCACCGCAGACCACCCGCCCCAGGAATATTTTTCCATCGATAACCTGGAGCTTATGTATGCCATCAAGTACGGATACGACGACGGCTGGCCCATGAACGTGGTGGTCCGGGGGCTCAACATCACCAACTGTCACATCGGCTACATGGGCACAAAGGGCGCCGCGGCCGCCTACGGGCTGCAGATCTGGCACTCCGACATGCTGGTCCAGGGCAACGACATCCACGACTGTGGCCGGCGCAATATCTCCTATAATGTCTACGGCGATGTGCGCGACGAGAGCCTGGTCTTTGAGAACGTCATATTTTTGGACAATATCCTGCACAACGGCTATCACACCACGGGCTTCGACATCTCCTGCGGCTACACGGACACATTCAGAAACTTCCAGTTTATCAACAACTTCATCTGGGACAATCTCCAGGATGACCCGCAGAATCACCCCAACGACTTCACCAGCATGGGGATCTACCTGGCGGGCGACACGGCCACCTTTACAGACTTTCTTATTTACAGAAACATCTTGAAGTACATCAAGCAGAAGGCTATAATTGTGGGAAATGTGCAGAATGCCCGGATTATTCACAACACCCTCTACAGCATGAACCACAACGCCGGGGGGGACTACCGCGGCCTTATAACCGTCTCGGGGGAACCCGCCAATCTGCGCATCGAGAATAACATCTTTTTCGGCGACCTCCCCGACTCTGCCTCCTTTGTGCTCTCCATGGTGACCTTCTCCGGCAACTCCCACGAAGGCGCCATGCTCAACAACAACCTCTTCTGGCTGACAAACGACGCCCAGCGCCTCGTCACAACCTCAATTGACAGCTACACCATCA
>JAHJLU010000079.1 GCA_018821745.1 Myxococcota bacterium
CCTCTCCTTGGTAGGAGAGGAAAGTCGTATCTTTCCCCTTGGAACCCTCCCCCGTGGTGGCTTCAATGGGGCCTCTCCTTGGTAGGAGAGGAAAGCCCAGACGGGAGAGATAGAATGCAAAAACTTTATGCCTGGCTTCAATGGGGCCTCTCCTTGGTAGGAGAGGAAAGCTACCACCGCCGCAAATTGGAAAAAAGAATACATGCGCTTCAATGGGGCCTCTCCTTGGTAGGAGAGGAAAGGGCACTCTCTGAATACCACATATTTTCAGGGTATTCAAAGGTGCTTTTCGAGTGGTTCCTGTGCACGGGCAGATTTTGGCTGTCCTGTGGTGCACGGTGGAGCATGGTGTGTGGAAAAAGGATATGATTCCGAATGAGTTCTCATTTTCGAGCGGTCCCCGGGTTTTGGTGATCACGGGACCGCTCGCGTCGGGGACTATTAAGTTATCAATGATCTGCATCATACAACGTAGGTGCTTCCCGTTGGGATATAGGGTCTTCCGATGGAATCAATGCGATTGGGAGTTTTTTCGTTGGCGGGACCAAGATGGATAAGGAGTACCTGGTCCTGCTTTTTTTCTATAAGGTCAGCAAGCTGCTTCACCATGCGAATCTTGTCCTTAGGGGTCAGGTCGCAGAGAAACACGGAAAACTGGATGTGGGACCCGAACCCGCACATACATTTATACACCTTCTGCAGGCGACGGGGCGAACTTATATCGTAGGTTACCAGGTAGGTGCTGCGCATTATCGTGTACAGAACATGGGGAATTCCTCGAACTGTCCCATGAGGTAAAAGCCATACAGGCGGGCCTGAATGGCGAGGACACTGCGATAACTGATGGTGTAGGCGAAGATGGGGTGTCTTATGGTCTCCTGCATCCGATTTTCGAAGGCGGTGAGAAATAGTTTGCGGCCCTTGTCACTGAGGGATACACCCTGCTCTCCATGAATAATGAAGTGCTGAGGCTGGAGCTGTCCGTTGTTGATGAGACGAAGAACCACGGAATCGGCGACGAGGGGGCGGAACCCCTCCATAATATCGAGGGCCAGGGCGGGGCGTGCGTAGCGTGGCTGGTGATAATACCCGAAGTGAGGATCGAGTCCGCTGGAGAGGACGGCGACCAGACACTCCTTGGTGAGCATGGAGTAGGCCAGGGATAGCATGGCATTGACAGGATCCTTGGGGGGCCTGCGATTTCTGGTGGTGAAGGAGAAGAGATCGGACCAGGGTTCTGATTTGATCATTTTCGAGAAGCTGCCGAAGTAAATCTTCGCTGCCATACCTTCAATGCCAAGGAGTGAGGGGAGGGAATCAGCAGCTTCAGCCTGAATGTAACTCTCCTTCAGGGAGGGGAGCACATCCTGGCTCAGGTTGAGGGCGTTTCTCCGCAGGAGGGTTCTGCAGTTCCTGATCTTTTCAGAGACCGTTCTTCGAGCCATGGTGAGGCAAAAGCCCGGGTCCGACTGGAGTCTGAACTGAGCCTGCCTGATGTCGATGTTATTATGGAGCCCGCTCAGGGTAATGCCATAGAACCACCCGCCCGTGGAGAGCCTGATGATGGGAATGTTCTCCCGCATGAGGCGTTTTTCAGCCTGGGCCGACACCTGCACATTGCCCATGAGGACAATATGGGCCATCTCCAGAATGCGGAACCGTGCGAGGGTGTACCGGTCTTTTTGCACGATGAGTTCATCCCCCCTCAGGGTGAGTTTGGAGCCCTGCTCTTGAATACAGAGAGGAACAACATCGGGTCTTACGGGGAGAAGGCGCCTGGAGGTAGTCTCATCGGTGCCCCATGGGGTTTTAAGCATGTTCACTTCGTCGGGGAGGCAGAGCCCGACGAGAGAACAGAACTCGCATCGGCTCTCGTCCTCGAGGGGAGGAGGACAGATGCCCGATTTTGCCATACCACGGAAGCGCTTCAGCGCTTCAAGGGTTGTGTCAATGAGCTCTCTTTCCACGGGCAGCGGAACGCGCTTTTTCGAGCCGACGTAGTAAAGGGCTCCCTCTGTGCACTGGTATCCCGCCTCACGGAGCAGGAGTGCCTGTACACAGACCTGGACCTTGTCCGAAAGGAAGGGACCCCTCTTGGGGGCTCGTGCGCGTCGATACTCGACCGGAACCGCAATATTGCCGGAAAGCTCACACACATCGAGCTTGGCGGTGAGACCAAGGGTCTCGGAGGTGAGGGACATGGATCGTATTATCTTGGGTTTTTTCGAGTCTTCCTGGTCGTCGGGATTCTCTTCATCAGATGGTGGCTCATAGGCGCTCTCCTTCTCATCCACCCTGAGGTGAGCGAGCTTGCCGGAGATGGTGTAGTAGTTATGGGCGAACTCCCCCTGCACCCACTCCAGGTAGCCGAGTCTGTTGCAGAAGACGAACTGGGTGAGCATTCTTGCTGGCATAAGTTGGGGAGGGTCGATGGCAACCATGATGTTTACTCAAGTGGCATGAAGAGTCCAAGCCCGAAGTGGGCGTAGGATCCGAGAGCGAAAGGTCCCGAAACGGGCTCCCCGAAGGTCAGTTTGAATCCATAGCCTCTCTTGGGGGTCTGCCCTTTCCGGGAGCGCAGGAACTCGATCCATTTGTACTTGTGGGCGGAAGGGGAGCCGTCGGAGAATTCCACGGCAATGGGTGTGGGCAGACCCTGACGTGTGCATTCCTGCTCGATCTCTTCGCGCAGCCATGCGTTGAAGTCACCACGCCCCTTACGCCAGTGGCGGTTCAGGGTGACGGGTGTCGCCGAGGTGAAGGTGATGCTTCTTCGGGTGTCACCCCTTCCCAACTCCACAAGCACACAGTTGAGGTCGGGCTTTCCGTCGGATTGCCACATGGAAGTGAAGCGGTTGAGGGCTCTGAGCTCCGAGTGGTCGAAGCCTCTGCCAGAGCGGATGATCAGATGGTCGATCTTGCCGTCGTTGTCCTCGTCAACAGGCCAGAAGAAGGCGTGATCGTGCCCGCTCATGGGGGTTCCATCGGGATTTTTCCCGCTGAAGGTGGAGGAGACGAGGGATTCGCTCCCCATGATCTTCCGGTGGATTCCCATGAGTTTGCGTCGGGCACGCTCGGCAATGGCGACGGTCTCTGTTATCCGGGGGAGAACAGTGGAGGAGAGGGCGAACTTTACATGGCCATGCCCCTGAACAGACATGGAGTTGTGCATTGCTCTGGTGGCGAGTTCCACGCCCATGGGGGGAAGGGTGTAGGGCGTGGTTTTCAACAGCGGGTGTCCAGAGTAGGCCCCTGATTTCTTGTTGGTGGTAATGAGCGTGCCCGTATCGGTACAGAGGGCTTCAAGCCAGGTCTGATCGCGAGTTTTCTTGCCCGCACCCACGGGGATTTTCGGTGTTACCTGTGTGTATTCTTCTCGACTCCGCGCTGTGGCCACGGTGACATTCTCCGCGTGTTTCTCTGTGGAGATCGGGCGGCAGTTGAACTCCACACCCTCCGGTTGCCCTTCAAGGAGAACGGCATCGACCCAGGACTCACTGCGACCAAGGTAGGGAAGATTGGCGAGAAGCAGGCGCAGGTTCTCCACCTGAGCGGCTGAGGGATCGGCCTCAACGCACAGGGTGACCCTGGCCGCAGGGTCGATGCAGATGAAGGCGTCGAAGACCTTCTGCTTGTTCGTCATGTCTTCGCTGTTGGCGGAGAGAAAGTGACGGAGGTGCGACGCGGTTACCCTGGGCAGTGCGTAGGAGACTGGCGCAGAGAAGAGTTCGAGGGTC
>JAHJLU010000841.1 GCA_018821745.1 Myxococcota bacterium
CGCCGACAAAACGTCGGATTGCCATCTCAGGAAATATTATGGGAACTCTTGAGGTGGTCGGTGCGGGCACATTGGGCGCCTGCGATGCGCTGGAGATAGTGGTCCCCGCATGTGATGTCGAGGATGCGGATCTTTGCAGGGCCCTCAACGGGTTCTCTCTCCCCGTGAAAGAGATTGTCATCGTGGATATGGGGAAACATCAGTCCCTGACGTTCCGATCTCCAATTGGTAATGCCTTTGTTAAAATTGAGGAACTGGCTGGGTTGCACCCCGCCTCCGCGGCACGTCTCGAGCTGTGGCGGTTTTCCCAATTTTTCATTAAACGCCTTCACAGCGAGACCGGGGTCCATCTCTTCTCCCTCAAAGCCCAGAAACAGCCACAGGATGAGCGCCTGCTGGCCATGGTGGAAGTTTTTAACCCGGAGGTCATCAATGGGCCATCGGGCCTGAGAACCATGCCGGGGCTATCTCTTGCGTTCAGAACCGCGTGCCAGTCCATGCGCGAAGCCCAGTCCAAAAAGAATAAAATGGACAGGCTCCACTGGAACCACATGGTGCTCTCGGTGGATCCCATGCCTCAACTGACAGAGGAAGAGATGAAGGCTATCGCCGGCGAGTTGGTCCCCTTCGGATCCCACCTGGGGCTGGATCAGGTCCAGGTCTACGCGGAACTGAAAAATGACCGGGATGAAACCTCCCCGTGGTGTTTCAGGATCCGTGGCAACCTGAAGGAGGGCCTCTCCTTCGAGCATGGTCCCCGTGAGGGGGCGATGGTCCAGCCCATCGGCGAAAAATCTCGGCAGGAGATCCATGCCAGGAGGCGTGGCGTCAACTCCCCGGAGGCCATCCTGAGGTTGCTCAAGAAGGATTTGTCTGGTAATTCACGGGGCGAATTCCTTCCCTTTGATGTGGTGGTGGACCCAGCCTCCGGCCAACAACATCTTATACAGTCCGAGTGGCCGGAGAACCACAATTCCGGTGTCCTGATCGGCATCCTGAACATCCCCACCGTGGCACACCCTCAAGGGGTCTCTCGTGTGACAATAATCTCCAACCCGCTCCAGAATATGGGCTCGCTCTCGGAGCCCGAGTGTCGAAGGATCATCGGCGCGCTGGACCTCGCCAGGGATCGCCGGCTGCCCGTCTATTGGCTGCCCGTCAGTGGTGGGGCAAAGATTGATTTTGAATCGGGCACAGAAAATCTCGATTGGACGGCCCGGGTGCTTCGGCGAATCGTGGAGTTTACAGAGAATGGCGGAATGATAGATATTCTTGTCGCAGGGATCAATGTGGGTGCCCAGGCCTATTTCGACGCTGAAGCGACCATGATCTCCACAACAAAGGGTTTCCTGGTCATGACCGAAGAGGGTTCCATGGTGCTCACTGGAAAACGCGCACTGGATGTCTCCGGAGCAGTCTCTGCGGAGGACAATCTGGGTATCGGCGGGTGCGAGCGCATCATGGGGCCGTCGGGACAGGCACAGGCTATGGTAAAGGACATCAGTGCCGGACATCAACTGATGCTTCACCATGCAGATCTTGTAATGGGTGAAGGTGGTGTGCCCCTCCGGGTTGCCACCCCCGATCCCTTTACCCGGGACATTACGCTGGCACCCTACCCGCTCCATCTTGGCCACGGGTTCACTAAACTCGGGGCCATCTTCTCGGAGGAGACTAACCCCGGCAGGAAAAAGCCCTTCTCCGTGCGCCCGGTCATGCAGGCGGTAAAAGATTCAGACGCGTTTGTAGTCGAGCGCTGGGGCGGATTGGGTGACGGCGCTGAGGGGGTCAGTGTCTGGGAGACTCGTGTGGGAGGAATCCCGGCGGGTTTTCTGGGCATTGACGCCATGGGAATTCCCCGGGTCGGAGCTATCCCCTCCGATGGACCGGAGAGTTGGTCCCCATCCACCCTTTTTCCCAAGGGAGCCTATAAACTTGGCAGAGGCCTCTCGGCCTTCAGCGGGCAAATCCCTGTTGTTATTTTTGCCAATCTGTCGGGGTTTGACGGGTCCCCGGAATCTCTTCGGAAATGGCAGCTTGTTCACGGCGCCGAGATAGGCAGAGCCCTCGTCAAATTCCAGGGACCGGTGCTGCTTGTTGTGCTCTCCCGATACCACGGTGGAGCCTATGTCGTTTTCTCCACGGCCCTCAATGACCAGATGGAGGCGGTCGCACTCAAAGGCAGCTACGCCTCGGTAATCGGAGGAAGTGCCGCGGCCTCGGTGGTGTTCAACTCAGCCATCTCGAGAAAAATTGAGCAGGACCCCGGGATTCTCGGGATCCGGGAAGAGCTCAAGACCGCAGCGGGGCGTCAGCGGATGTCTCTTGAAGCGCGGCTCAGTGAGCGCTTGAGCGCCCTTCGAACCACTCTCAGCCTGGAAACGGCAGAGCAGTTCGACCGGATCCACTCCGTGGAAAGAGCTGCAAAAGTCGGATCCCTGAAATCTGTTATTGAACCTTCTCAATTAAGGCCTTATATAATCAACTTCCTCAGCGGCCGGCTTGGACTCGTCGACTGAGGAGAGGCCACGGATTAACTGGCCTCATCTTTTCCTGATTGTGAGGTCAAATCAATGGAAAAACCATCACTTCGTCAACGAACCCACGATTGTAACTCCCTTGGAATGGAGCATGTCGGTTCAACCGTCCTGCTCATGGGCTGGGTGTCGATTATCAGAGACTGGGGCGGCGCACTCTTTTTGGATCTTCGGGACAGATATGGTCTCACGCAGGTGGTGTTTGACGCCTCCAAGGATCAGGCTCTGCTGGAGCGGGTCTCCTCGCTTCGATCCGAAGACGTGATTGCTGTCTCGGGTGTGGTGACGGAGCGCATCAAGAAGAATGAGAAGATCGCGACGGGCGAAGTGGAGGTATCCGCTGAAGATTTTTATTTGTTTTCCCGATCGGAGGTGCTGCCTTTCCCCGTCAGGGACGAGATCAATGCGGGCACTGAGATCCGGTTGAAGTACCGATATCTTGATCTGCGGCGGCCTTCGATGCAGCGGATTCTCATAACCCGAAGCCGAATCTCCCATTTCGTGCGAAATATTTTGTTTGATGAGAATTTTCTCGAGGTGGAGACTCCCTTCATGGTGAAATACACCCCCGGTGGCGCCAGGAATTTCATGGTCCCCTCGAGGTTGCAGCCCGGAAGCGTCTATGCGCTGGCAGAATCCCCTCAAATATACAAGCAATTACTTATGGTTGCAGGATACGACCGGTATTTCCAGCTGGCAAAATGCTTCCGTGATGAGGATCCGAGGCTGGACAGGCAGTTGGAATTCACCCAGATCGACCTCGAGATGAGTTTTGCGGACGATGGGGATATCACCGACATGGTGGAGAAACTCTTCATCAGGTTATGGGAGAAGCTGGGTCTTGATTTCACTGCGACCCCCTTCCCGCGGATGACCTGGGACGAAGCCATGGCCCGGTATGGAACAGACAAACCCGATACCAGATTCGGCATGCCCCACGTAGTGCTAAACGACTTTGCCACGGGATGTGGAGTTGGGATTCTTGAGTCTGCCAATGAACAGGGTATGCTGATCAAGGGTCTTGTAGTCAAGGGCAAGGCTGCTGAGTTTTCCCGAAAGGTCCTGGATGACCTTACGGCGCTGGTTAAACGCGAAGAGGTTGGGCCTGCAAAAGGCTTGATATGGCTTAAAGTGGAAGCGGACAATACCCTCAAGGGCCCCATCGCCAAGCTCATGGATGAAAACATCCAGGCAATGCTCTGCCAGCATCTTGAATTGGAGGAAGGCGACCTCCTCTTCATCATCGCCGATGAGCCAAAGATAACCCACAAGGCCATGGATTTTCTCAGGAGAGAGCTCGCGGGGCGACTTGACCTAGTGGACCCCGGCGTTTTTGCGCCTCTGTGGGTGGTCAATTTCCCCATGTTCGAGATCAACGAGGAGGGTCAGTGGACCTCCAGTCACCATCCTTTCACCCATCCCCATCCCGGCGACCTCCCGTTGCTGGGCACTCCCCGCCAGGGTGAGGTGAAATCGCTGGCCTACGATCTGGTGATTAACGGCAACGAAGTGGGTGGCGGGTCGGTCAGGATCCACGATCCGGAGATACAGGCGAGGGTGTTCACCGCACTTGGTATCAGCGATGACGAAGCCCAGCGACTCTTTGGTTTTCTGCTTGAAGCCTTCAAATATGGGGTCCCTCCCCACGCAGGGTTTGCGGCGGGGCTTGACAGGCTCGTGATGATCATTACCAAAACAGAGAGCCTGAGAGATGTGATTGCCTTCCCG
>JAHJLU010000842.1 GCA_018821745.1 Myxococcota bacterium
CTCCTCACAGGGGTGAGCGCAATACCTGTTTTCTTCACTCTTTTTCGTGGTCTGCAAAAGCCCATCCTCCGCCGCTTTTCCCTGTCCATGGCAGGGGTCCCGCCCGGGGGTCTGAAAATTGCTCATGTCACTGATATGCACACGGGGTATTTCTTCGGTCCATCTCAGGTCAGAGCCTTGAGAGACACTCTGAACTCACTCGACGCTGACCTTATCTGCTTAACGGGAGATCAACTCCACAACACCCATGGCCCGTTCCTCACGCAACTGAAGGAAAACATCGGTCCCCTTCACGCATCACTGGGAGTGTTTCAGGTCGCCGGGAACCATGATCATCGACTGGGCAAAGAGCACCTGTTCCGGGAGCTTGCGAAGGTTGGCATCGTCGCCCTTGATGACCGCGCGGTCACCCTGACAAAAAACGGTGTCCCCTTTCAGGTCATCGGCATCGACGATCTGAACTACGGCGGAGACCTTGAACGGGCTATGGCGACCCTTGGTGAGGGACGTTTCCGGCTTCTTCTCTCCCACCGGCCACGAGTCCTCACGGAGGCCAGTCAGTACAACATCAGTCTCATCCTCGCAGGTCACACCCACGGGGGCCAGATGTGCATCGGGAAACTCTGTCCATCGCTCTTTGAGACCCCTTACACCTACGGGTTTTACAAAGAAGCATCCACCACACTCTTCGTCTCGTCGGGGGCAGGCACCACGGGTCCCCCCATGAGGCTCTTTGCCCCTTCGGAGATAGTCCTGTTTGAGATCAGCCCCGAGGTCCCCAAAAATGAATGACTCTCTGACTGCTGCACTGGAAAGCAGCCTCTCGTCCATCCCACGGGAAACCCTCGAACGGGGCGTGCTCATCTCCTGCTCGGGAGGCCCTGACAGTATGGCACTCCTGCATGCCATGGCGGAGTGGAATGTGAATGGCTACACGCTGGAGGCCGTCACCATGGATCACGGGTTACGGCAGACATCACGCGAAGAGACGGCAATGGTCACGCGGGAATGCGAAAAGCTGCGTATCCCCTGCCACCTGAGAACCATTTCAACCCCGGACAGCAGGGAAGAGATCATGCGCTCCTTTCGGCGGGAGATTTGTCTCAACCTGATTCAGAGTCGTAACCTTGGAGTTATTGCCACGGGACATCACCTGGCCGACCAGGCAGAGACGCTGCTCATGAGGCTGATCCGGGGATCGGGGCTCCAGGGTCTGCGAGCAATGGAGCTCTTTCGTGCCCCATGGTTGAAACCACTTCTTTATGTCGACAGAGTGATGATTCTCGCTTTTCTCCATGAGCGGAACATCCCCTTTGCAGAGGATCCCTCCAATCAGGAGACCGATTATTTCCGGAATCGCGTTCGGCATCAGATTCTCCCCCTCCTTGCCGCAGAAAACCCGAGAATCCTCCACACGCTGGCAGATGTAACGCGAAACTTAGCTGAAGAGTATGGTGCGCTCATGGAGATCGTGGCAGGGTTAATGCCCGAGCCCGCCCCCTTCGAAGATGGCGTCCTCTTCCCTCTTCTCCTTTTCAGGGAACACTCCCCCGGTTTGGTCGCCCACTTCATCCGGGTCATTCATTCCCGTACTCCCCCTCAGGTCATGCTGGAACGAAAACATGTGGAAGAGGCGAGGGATTTTCTTGCGCGGCGCCACCACGGGCAGATGCCCTTGCCCGGGAACATGTCAATTGAAATAATTGGCGATTCAGTCTATTTCGGCCCACCACTCGCTACTCCGCAACTGAGGGTACAGGTACCTGGGCCCCGCGTGCCCTTCGTGAGTTCCCGTGGTGAAGGGGTCCTTGAGCCCAGCCCCCATGGGGATATTTTTATCCCACCACAAGCGTGGCCCCTCACCCTCCGGTTCAAGGAACCGGGTGACCGACTTTCACGAAAGGGGATGGGCTCAGTGCGCCTGCAAAAGATCTATGATCACGTGCCACACCGCATAAAGGAGCGGCTGGTTGTCATCGAGTCAGTCTCGGGTGAGCTGCTGTGGGCAGAGAGGGCCGGACGCGCGTTTGGAATA
>JAHJLU010000843.1 GCA_018821745.1 Myxococcota bacterium
CTGGTATCTTTTTTTGTGCATCCTGCCATAAGGAGCACAGCCGCTCCCATGATGAGGCCTCTGACAAGTAGTGATTTTACGTTCATCGATTCCTCTTTGCTATTCTTTGTTGGAGTGGAAATCAATCTCGCTGGAGAGTTTCCCCGCCCGTTTGAGGCAGGTCTTCCCGTTTTTAATATTGCGAAGGAAAATTGTATAATAAAGGAGCAGCCCGAGCCCTGTGATGGCGATCGCCCCTACCATCTGCTTGGGATCCATCACGGCCAGGAGAATAACCAGGGAGAAGGCCATGATGACATAAAAGAGCGGAACAAAAGGATAGAGGGGCACCTTGAACTTGGGCTTCACCCGGGGGAAGCGCCGCCGCAAAACAAACAGCCCGATCACGGTCACCCCGGAGAAGAGCATGATCATGAGCGTGGTGTAATTGAGGATATCTTCGAATCCCCCCATAATAACAAAGAGGGAGGCCCAGAAGGCCTGAAAAACGAGCCCGTTGACCGGGGTCCCGTACTTCTTGCTCAACTTGCCAACGCGGCGGAAGAGCATGCCGTCGTGGGCCATGGTGTGGTAGATCCGTGGACCGGTCATGGTCATGGAGTTGAGAGAACCGAGGATAGCCACCCCCGTGAGGGTGATAAAGATGGGGACACCAATAGCGCCAAATGATTTGAGCGCCGCTGACTCCATGACGTTGGGGACCGCCCGCAGTGACTGGATGGTCTCTCCCTTGAGAAACAGCGCGTTGAGCAAGATATAGAGGAGGATGATAATCCCGATACCCAGGACCAGCGAGAGGGGTAGATTCCGCTCGGCGTTTTTGATCTCGCTGCCGATATAGGCTGCCGCGTTCCACCCGGAATAGGCAAAGAAGACCGGCAGGATAGCCAGCCCCAGGTGACCGATGGAGATGGAGTCGAGCCCCGACCCGGTGGGTTGCGGGCTGGAGGTTATTGCCCCGCCGGCCTGACCGATGGTCACATCTCCGGCCAGGGACCAGATTGCCGCGATGGCCAAAATGGCCAGGGGAGTGAATGAAACAAGGCTCTGCACAAAAGTGGAGAAAGAAATCCCCACAACATTAATAACGGTGAAGAGCCAGATGAGGAAAATGGCGGTGATGGTCATGCAGGAGATTTTGATGATTCCCAGGGTGAGCATAGGCTCGGAGAACCATGCGGGGAGGTGCGGCGCGATGTAATACTGGGCCAGCCCCACAGCTGTGGCGGCGATGGAACCTGAGAAGGTAGCGGACAATGCGACCCAGCCGGACAGAAAGGCCACGGGCTTTCCATAGGCAGCCCGCAGAAACACATAATCTCCACCGGCCATGGGATATCGGGATCCCAGCTCCCCGTAGGTGAGTGCGCCGGAGAGGGCCATGAGCCCACCGATGACCCAAACCGCAACAAACCAGTGGGCGTTGGGGACATGCTGAGCAACAATATTGGGGGACAGGAAGATGCCAATACCCAGAATGCTGCCCACCACAATGGCGAGGGCTCCCCCCAGACCAATGGAAGCCTTCCAGCCCGTGCTGGAGACACGCTCCTCGGAAGTTTTTGATTTGGGCTGGGAATCTTTACTCATTCGCTGTCAATCACCACGTGGGAACCTGAGGCTCCGGAGACAAGGGAGTGTACACATCTGCAGACAGATTTCGGGATATTAGCAACCAGAACACAGGATCGCAAACATTCAACAGTTTTTAGCGGTAAATGACTAAAAAAACCGATCGAAAAGGTATAGTTTCCCAATTTGCTTCTGTCAACGAATATTTCCTTGGCACAGAGCCATGAAGGCTCTATAATAAAATGTTGTTGATTGAAGAAAGAATCCCTGCTAGACATCCCTGCCCCAATCCTTAGAGATAGTTATGCTATACTCTCTCAGGACAAGGCAAGTTTTGGTCACCTGCAGGCCAGACTCGTACCAAGGAGTTTACCATGAAGAAATTATTCACCTTTTGTCTCCTCGCCCTGATCACCGTACTCCCCGCAAGGGTTATGGCCCAGGGCACCTGCACCGTCCCCAAAGTGCTGATTGTCCTTGACAAATCAAGCTCAATGACACGCACTCTCGACAGCCACACCCTGTGGTACTGGGCGTCAGATGCCATCTCCACCGTAGTCAACACCTATGATGGACTCATCGATTTCGGACTCATGATATATCCTGGAACGAACCACTGTACCGACGGTGTCGTCGAGGTTGATATCGGCGCGGGCAACGCGTCCAACATCATCACCTCCCTCACCGATCCTCCACCATCGGGCGGAAACTACACCCCAATGTACCAGAGTCTCGACGTTGCATCAGGCTATGCGCCTCTTCGCGACGCCGCCTCCGAAAACTTTGTCATTCTTATCACCGACGGCTGGCAGTGGTGCGACCCCTACGACGCAACCACCCGCTTCAACGCCGTTGACTCCGTGGCCACCCTCTACGGCCTTGGCATCCAGACCGCGGTCATCGGGTTTTACAACTCCGTGGACGGCGTGGCCCTCCACCGTATGGCGGTAGAAGGCAATATGACGCGTGTCGGCTGTGATCCCACCGCTTCCAGCATCAATGACGCAAACCGCTGCTACTTCCAGACAGACGACGGCCCCTCCCTTGAGGCAGTCCTCGATGCCATCGCGCTGGAAATCACAGCTGAAATCTGTGACGGCATCGACAACAACTGCGACGGAAACATCGATGAAGGCCTCTTCCGCTCCTGCAGCAGCGCCTGCGGCAGTGGTATCGAGCAGTGTGTCAACGGCAACTGGGTCAACTGCACGGCTACCGAGACCCAGGAAGAGATCTGTGACGATGTCGACAACGACTGTGACGGCGTCGTCGACGAGGGCTGCTCCTGCGTAAGCGGAGCCACCCGCGACTGTGGTATCGACATCGGTGCCTGCGGCCTCGGTTACCAGGTCTGCACCCAGGGTCTCTGGAGCGAATGCCGCGAAGCCACTTGGCCCGTGGAAGAAAGATGCAACAACGTTGACGACGACTGCGACGGCTTTGTTGATGAAGATCTGGTGGAGACCTGCTCCTCTATCTGCGGAAACGGTGTGCGCACCTGTACCGGCGGTACATGGAGCCAATGCTCTGCACCCGCCCCCACCGCCGAAATCTGCAACGCCCAGGACGACGACTGCAACGGCCTCATCGACGACGGCGTAGGCCTCTGCGAGAGTGGCTTCGAATGTATCGAGGGTGTCTGCGTTGACCAGAACGGCAACCTCCCCGACGCCGGCGTCGATTCCGGTGACGACAGTGGAACAGGCGATCCCGGATCCGGCAAGGCCGCCGATGGTTGCTCCTGCAGCACCCCTGGAGTCTCCGGTTTTGCTTCCACCGGCCTTTTGTACATCCTTGGTCTCTTTGGAATGCTTCTCTTCGTTCGCCGTAGGTCCCTATAATCCTCTTCAAATCTATGGAGGGGCCCAATCTTCCCCAATGAGTCCTTTCCGGCATCAATTGCCCTTGAGGTACCCCATGACAGTTAAAGACAGAACCGGCTTCCTCCTCACCCGACGTGAATTTGTCGTCTCTTCCGGCGTTGCCGTCATCGCGGCATCCTGTGACGACTCCTCGGGAAGCAACAACGCCAACAACACTAACAATGTGAACAATAACAACGACGCGGGCACAGACGCCGATATCATCGACGCCCAGCCCGACACGGGGGAGGACGAGAACATCGCCCCCCCGCCCGAGCGTCCCACCACCACGGTGAAGGAGACCATCCGCGGGGTCCTCCTGGAGACAGCCCAGCTTGAAGACCTTCGCCCCGCCTTCGGCCTCACAAAAACCGAAGCGGGGGAGTCCCACATCGACCGTGACGACCTTGACGCCATCTCCGTGTCAAACGGCGCCTCGGCGGAGCCCAGCTCACTGGCCTACTTTGTTCACATGACCGACATCCATGTCACCGACGAAGAATCCCCCGCGCGCATGATTCACAGCTGGATCGCCGAGGGCTCTGCCTGGAGGCCCCAGGAGGCATGGTCTTCCCATGTCTTCAATGGTGCAATCGCCACAGTCAACGAGTTTGCCGCCGTGCGCCCCATGGACTTTCTGATCTTCTCCGGCGACCTCACCGATAACAAGCATTACATCGAACTGCGGTGGTTCCTGGATGCCATCGAGGGCAACACCATCAACCCCGACACCGGGGACGACGACGACCCCCGGGCGCCGGGGCTGCCCGATCCCCATGACCCCTATCCGGGCGCCGGCCTTCACCCCGATGTGAAATGGTTCGCCATCCAGGGGAACCATGATCTCCTGGCCCTGGGAAACTTTGACACCCTTGATTTCGCCGTCGCAGACCCCGAGGGCACGACCCCCACCTTCGCCATGTCCGACGCGGCGATTCCCACATGCTTCGCCGATAATCTCGATCCCGGAGCGTGTGTCGACGGGTCCTGCTACTCGGAGACGCCGGATCGGTGTTTCATTCCCGCATCAGACAGCTACTACCAGGTTCACTCCACCGTCGCCGACCCAAACCGCCACTGGATCGATCGCATGGCCTGGATCAACATGGTCATCGAC
Source organism: Myxococcota bacterium (assembly GCA_018821745.1). Taxonomy (GTDB): domain Bacteria; phylum Myxococcota_A; class Polyangia; order HGW-17; family HGW-17; genus SZUA-580. Next base: position 4,552 of record JAHJLU010000843.1, read on the forward strand.
TCAAACACTCACGGCCCTTCCGGCCACGGTTTCAACAACGACAACCTGGTGGAGGAGCGTTCCTACTGGCGTCACGATGAACCCGTCCCCGGTCTCCCCATCGCTCTTCTGGGGCTCGATTCTTCAAGCGCGGGGGGTGTAACTGCCAGCGCTGCCGGGACTTTCTCCCAGGAACAGCTGGACTGGCTCATCGAGCAACTTGATGACCTGGCCTCCCTGAACAAACTGATTGTGGTCACCAGCCACCACTGCTCCCGTGATTTTGGCACCAATACCAACGCCTTCCGTGCTGCCCTCCACGCATGTCCCAACGTGGTCCTTCACGTCACGGGCCATCACCACGACAACGAGATCATGCCCTGGCCCGCCCCCGGCGGAATGGATCCCTGGCACGGCTACTACGAGATCCAGAACTGCGGCCTCCTTGACTGGCCCCAGCAGATGCGCTTCTACGAGCTGGTCAACCTGGGTGACGGAACAGGCATCATCTACTCCACAATGGTCAATATTCACATGGAGCCTGGGACTACCCTTGAGGCCGCACGGTTCTACACGCTCATCCATGTCCAGGAAGGCATCGGCGACATGGGCTCCGGCGAGGAGACCGATCGCAACGTGGCTATGCACATCGCGTTTCCCCCCTCCATGATCCCCGTCCTCAACGCGCTCCCCCACCGGGAAGTGGAGACAGACCATTTCATCAAACAGGGTGAATCCAAGTGAGTGAGGAACACCCCATCCGCGTGTTCCTCATTGAGGACGAACCCGATATCCGGCGTCAGCAGGAGCGGCTCCTCCAGAAGCAGAAAACCATCTCCATCATCGGATCTGCAGGCACGGGCGAAGAGGGCATCCAGATGCTGCAGTCCCTTGAAGTCGATGTGGTGCTGCTGGACCTTGGCCTCCCCGGAATGAACGGGATTGAAGTCACCCGGGAACTGAAAAAACTCAAGCCCTCCATGGAGATCATCATCTTCACCATCTTCGATGAGGAGAACAGGGTCCTGGCCGCCATTCAGGCGGGGGCCTCGGGGTACCTCCTCAAGGGTATGGGCGCCGACCGCATGATCGACGCAATCCACGAAGTCGCCGCCGGGGGCAGTGTCATTCAGCCCCACCTCGCGCGGCATATCCTGCGCAAATTCAGAGAGTCTCTCCCCGTGCCGGGAACCTCCTCCGTAAGCGAGGATGACACCCCCGTGGAGTCGCCCCTCACTCCCCGGGAGCAGGAGATCCTCACCTTCATCGCCAAGGGTCTCTCCAACAAGGAGGCGGCCAAAGTCCTCTCCGTCTCCGTGGCAACGGTCCGGACCCACCTGGAACATATTTATGCGAAACTCGACGTGACCAACCGGACCGAGGCGGTCACCGAGGGTATTCGAAAGGGTTTCATCCCCCTCAACTGATCCACCTGCGTCAGCCTCCCGCCGGAGGCGATGGTTTTTTTCTTTTTCTGTTGACAATGCGCCCCTTCATCAGTAAACAAGTGGCTGGTTTGGGATATGCCCACGGGTCTTCCTCATGGCTACCAGGCCCCTGCGTGGAGGAGTGGCCGAGCGGTCGAAGGCGGCGGTCTTGAA
>JAHJLU010000844.1 GCA_018821745.1 Myxococcota bacterium
GACCATGTTTGCGGAGTTTGAGTTGAAAATGTACGAGGCTTATGGCAAGGGAACCGCGCTGACTTCGGATTATCTCGATTCCCTCTATCTGGGCCTTTTAAGGACCTACCACGGCCACTCAAAAGGGGTCATGAACATCGACGATCTGTACGGTGTCGAGTGGAGCTTCATCCCCCATTTCTTCTATAACTTCTATGTTTACTCCTATGTCAACGGATTCATCGCCGCCACCTACCTCGCCGCCAAAATACTCAAAGAGGGAGAGCCCGCCGCCAAAAAATACATTAATGGTCTGCTCAAGGCCGGTGGCTCCAAAGATCCCCTTGATATTCTGAAAGATGCAGGTGTCGATATGTTATCCCCTGCGACCTTCAAGGAGGCTATCGCCAAATTCCGCTCACGTGTCAAAGAGTTGAAAAAACTCACCGAAAAATAGTCCTGCCTCTGCCTCACATCCACTCTCCTTCACGGAATTTATTTGGGGTTTCACAAAAAAAAAGATAAACTACCCCCAATAGCGCAAGCTTCGGAGGTTTGACATGCAAGATGTTATGAGACGGCGTACATCCTCGAATATTGTCTCCATGGTGTTGGCTGGAGGCATGGGTAGCCGATTGTTCCCGCTTACGGCGGATCGTGCAAAACCTGCGGTCCCCATAGGCGGCCGGTACCGCCTCATTGATATCGTCCTGTCCAATTTTGTAAATTCTGGACTCTACAAGGTAAATGTCATCACCCAGTATAAGAGTGATTCGCTTAACAAGCATCTCTCCCGCGGTTGGCATTTCCCCTTCACGCTTGGCCACTATGTCGAGGCGGTGCCCGCACAGCAGCGTGTTGACAAGAGCTGGTTCAAGGGCTCTGCGGATGCGGTTTATCAGAGCCTGAATATTATTGCTGAAGAGAAACCCGACCTGCTGTGCATCTTCGGTGGAGATCATATCTACACCATGGATGTGAGACAGATGGTTGATTTCCATATTATGACTGGAGCGGATCTCACCATCGCCGCTATCCCCCTTCCAATAGCCGAAGCCTCATCCTTTGGTGTGATCGAGGTAGACAGCGACTGGCGGGTCATCGGGTTCCAGGAGAAACCGAAAACTCCCAAGGAGATCCCTGGACGACCGGGGTGGAGCCTTGTGAGCATGGGGAATTATGTCTTTGACCCGCTGCCGCTGGTCTCTGAGCTCTCGAGAGACGCTGAATCAACCCAGACCAGTCACGATTTCGGGAAGGACATTATTCCCAAGATGGTTGAGACCTACCGGGTCTACGTCTATGATTTTTCGACCAACTGGGTTCCCGGGCAGACGGAGCGGGAGCGGGGGTACTGGCGTGACGTGGGCACGATCAAGAGCTACTTCGACGCCAACATGGATCTGGTCAATGTGCTGCCCGTTTTCAGTCTCTACAATACCAAGTGGCCAATTCACACATTCAACAACCCGCTGCCTCCCGCCAAATTCATCTTCTCCGACGGTCCGAGGGTGGGTATTGCCACCAATTCGCTGGTTTCCGAGGGGTGCATTATCTCGGGTGGTCGTATTGACCGGTCAATCCTTTCCCCCAAAGTTCGAATCAACAGCTATTCTCAAATTGAGGAATGTATCCTGTTCGAGGGCGTGGATATTGGGCGAAACGTTATGTTGCGCCGCTGTATAGTCGATAAGGGCGTGCGAATCCCAGCAGGTGAAGAGATTGGGTATGATATCGAGAGGGATAAGCAGCGGTTTGTGGTCACCGATGAAGACATTGTTGTGATCCCCAAAGGGTATGTTTTCTGATGCTAGAAAACTCCGAACAAAAGCCTCAATCCCTGAAAAAGATTCCGCGAAGGCTTGTTACGGCACTCAGTCGAGTATATCTCGGTTCGGAAAAAGTGATCAATAAGGCGGTGGCGGCTTTTTTAGCAGGCGGACACATCCTCCTGGAGGATGTGCCCGGGGTAGGAAAGACGACCCTGGCAAAGGCCCTCGCGCAGGTGACCGGAGGGACTATTTCACGAATACAGTGTACCCCCGATCTCCTGCCCTCCGATGTGGTGGGGTTCTCTATCCCCATTGGGATTACCGGCGAGTTCTCCTTCAAGAAGGGGCCGATTTTTTCCAATGTCGTTCTTGTTGACGAGATCAACAGGGCCGCCCCCAGGACCCAGAGCGCCTTTCTCGAGGCCATGGAAGAGAGTCAGGTAACGGTAGAAGGCGAGACTCGAAGTCTGCCCGAGCCGTTCATGCTCATCGCCACCCAGAACCCCGTGGAGACTGCCGGAACCTACCCCTTACCCGAGTCCCAGATGGACAGATTCGATGTCAGGCTGACACTGGGATATCCCCAGCGCGAGGGGGAGATCAGGCTCCTCACCCACAGCTCGAAGTCCCATGGCAAAAAACCCGTCGAGCAGGTCTACGGGCAGGAATTGACCGGCGATATTCTCCAGCTCGTTGAGAGCGTCACCGTGGCTGAATCGCTGATTGATTACGTGTATAGGGTTGGAGAAAAAAGTCGAAGTCATGCATCTGTAAATCTTGGAATATCTCCCCGGGGCCTCATCTCCTGGGTGCGAGTCTCCAAGGCCTATGCGTTGCTCATGGAGCGAGATTATGCCATCCCCGAAGATTTTCACGAGATGGCCTATGCGGCCCTCGCCCACCGTCTGGTGGCAAAGACAGAGCATCTGGGCCTTGTTGTTCAAGACCCATCGGAGATTCTGAAAGAGATTCTCCAGTCTGTTCAACTTCCCCTGTGATCCAACTGTTAATAATCCTGAATGACAAGTTCCGATTTTTCGGCTTCTTTGAGCATGGCTGCTGATAGACGCCCGTATCTGGCGGTTTTGTTGAGAAGGATCCTGATCTTCTTTGACCAGTCATCTTTAACAGGGGCTCCTCGAAAATGCTGATAGTAAAATGAGGGGGCAGGAATGATGCTCGCGATGTGCGCCGCCTCCAGGGGGGAAATCCCTGTGGCTCTTTTCCCGAAATAGAGCTCTGTGCCCGCGTTCACGCCTCTCAGCCCAGGCCCCATTTCTATGATATTCATATAAATTTCTAAAATTCGCCGCTTCGACAGTGTGCGCTCGATCTGCCAGGTAATGAGTGACTCTTCCAGCTTTCGGGAGATGGACCGAGTCGTGGAGAGGAACAAATTTTTAGCCAGCTGCTGGGTGATGGTGCTTGCCCCCTTGACGACTCTCCCCGAGGAGAGGTTGATTCCCAGCGCCCTGACCAGCAGGGGCCAGTCAAATCCGTCGTGTTTGAAAAAGCGCATGTCCTCCGAGGTGGTCACTGCGTCGACCAGATAGTAGGGAAGTTTCTCAAAGGGAATGAAATTCGGATCCTTGGGGTCGAGCAATTTGGTGACACGCTTGCCGTGCTGGTCTGTCAGCGTGACGGTGGGTGTCCCCTTGAGTTTTTCAATGTCTACGTTAGCTGAAGCCATGTTGAGAAAGCATCCGGGACCGGAGAAATTCATGTGGGCGGTGAGGGTCGCCAGGTCATTCAACGGGACGTGGGTGACAAAATGGATCCCCGTCTCTCCCCCGAGGCGCATATCATTGATGGTGGGGAGAAGGGCGGCAGGGATGACACTGAAGATGGTCGCGCAGGGCTGGACGGGGATATCACCACGGATCTTTACCGCGTTATCATTTGTCTTGACTATGTTAACCGCCCCTTTGGCTTTCCCCATTACCAAAAATTGTGCGTTCAACTGCTCCTTTTGCTCCAAGCGGGAATAGGCTATTTCTCCGCTGACCAGGGGCCAATGGACCGGGCCAGCGGCCAGAAGGTGATGTCGAAGCGTGAAACTGGTGAGCGCGAAACGGCCCTCCA
>JAHJLU010000845.1 GCA_018821745.1 Myxococcota bacterium
AAGGAGTCTAGATAATGGGAAAGAAGGAACTGCCGTTTCTGGGGGTCGGTCTCTTTCTTCAGCAAATATTCGATGAGGAGCGTCTCATTGACGATGGAGGCCACCTCGGCGTTAAAGATAACATAGTCCGATTTGGCGTAGGGCTGGGTCTTGTCGGACAGGACGGAGTGCATGGCGTGACCGATTTCGTGGGCCAGCGTGGAGACGGAATCAAAGCTCTTGTTGAAATTCAGCAGGACGAAGGGGTGAACCCCGTAAAGACCCGACATGTAGGCGCCGCTGCGCTTTCCCTTGTTGGGATAGACATCGATCCAGCCGCTGCCCCTCTTGAACGCCTCATCGAGGAGTTTTGCGTACTCCGGGCCCAGGGGCTTCAACGCCTCCTTGACCACCTTCTTTGCCTCGTCAATGGAGTATTCTTTGGGTTTCACGGAGACAAGCGGGGGATAGATGTCGTGATACCCCTGGGTGTCTTTGATCCCCAGGATTCCCTTTCGGAGGGTGAGATAATCGTGAAATGCGTCCAGATTGTCGTTGATGGAGGTGATCAGGTTCCGGTAATATTTGACCGGAATATTTTTCGGGTAAAGGGCTGCGGTCAGGGCATCGGGGTATTTCCGCGCCTTGGCGACATAGGTGTAGTATTTGATCTGCCCGGAGAGAGTCTGGGCGAAGGTGTTACGATACTTTTTGTAGGTCCCCCAGAAGGTCTGGAAGACCTTCAGCCGGTCATCCCGCTCCATGGAGGCCCTGTACTTGACATACACCGGAGTGGAGAGCTGAACCTTGGTGCCAGCCTTATCGGTGAACTCGGGGAATTCCATGTCAGAGTTGGAGAACGTGGAATAGATATCATAGGAAGAATAGCCCATGACCCCTGCCAGCGAGAGAATTCGTTCCTCATCCTTGGACAGGACATGTTTTTTCATACGAATCAACTGACTGAAATATCGGGAATAGACACTCAGTGTTTTGGCGCGCTGATACCCTCTCAGCCGCACTACACCCAGGGCGAGGAACTCCGGCTCAACCCATGAAGTGACCTCTTCGAAGTCAGAGAAGAGCTTCTTGGCATTTTCTTCCATTCCCTTGGGCCCTGACTGCCGCATGTCAATGTGGGCGAGTCTTGCGGCATAATAGTGCAGCTTCTCCAGGCGGAGCCGGAGAGCAGCAATCTTGTCCAGGAGGGTTTTCACCTTCTGAACCCCAAGCCTGAGGCTCCCCTCATACTGACGCAATCCCTTGCTCTTGGGAGTCGAAATCAACTCTTTTTTCAGGGCGTCCCGCTCTTTCTCCCAGGCTTTCAGGGAAGGAAAAACCACCGATGGATCCCACTGGTCTTCTTTGGCGATCTGGCTTCTCTCGGGAACTTCAACTCGCTGAGCCGCTTTTTTTCCAGTGGCCTGCTTGGGTGTGATATTGGTATCCATAATATTTGCATCCCCCGCTTTCACGTCAACTAGATCACCCTGACTTCTGATCAGACAGGGGGTATCTGTTTTTGGCTTACAGCCCAAAACAAAGAAAACCAGCATAATCGACACTAAAATTCGCATCTCGTTTACTCCACTTTGCGCCGGGCTATTTTCCGCCGGCACCGAAATCCTGAGTCCAGTATGAACCCACCTGTGCGATCCCCATATGTACATAAGAACCACTTAAAATATTTCTGCGGTGCCCCAGGGAGCTAATTCCCTGATCAATTATCCAGGCGATTACCACCGATTCTCCCGTGGAAAACCCCCAGGCAATGTTTTCACCAATGGTTCCCCCGCTGTAATAACTGAATATCCTGTCACTCCAGGTTGTCCCGTCACAGCTGTCGTGCTGCATGGACTGACAGTTGTTTGCCATGTCGAGGCTGTGGGCATAGGCGGCATCGAGGAGATCGCCGTGAATGGACACTGCCTGAACGGGGTCGAGGGACATGAGATCGTCGTAGGCACCATTGTCCGTCCCTGAATTATAGGCAGAGAGCAGGTAATCTTCGGCGAACCCCTGGGGATCGGTCCGGGCGTAATTTACCAGATCCAGCACTACCTGCTCTTCAGCGGTGAGGGAGGATTTGCCCTGCCCCCCCCCGTCGTCGCAGGATGACACAAGGAGAAGAAGCGAAATCAAGGTGAGGGGATAGACGAACCATTGTTTAAGCATGAATAAACCTCCAACGCAGTCAGGGCATCAGCTTACAAAAATCATCATCTATTCACAAGACCAAAGTGACGTTACCGGACCAGCATCCTCGGAAGTTTTCGGCATTTCCGATTGCCTCGGGGAGTAAAACCGTTATTATGCCGCCATGACAGCTACCACGACACAACAGACAGTAATTGATGGCATTACCCTGCACCTCACACCTCCCGTGGATCTGGACATAGCGTGGGCTGGCCGGCCGGACCTTCTCATGCAGGTGCTCGCAGCGTGGATGATCGTGGAGCCGGAAGATTTACCCCTCTCGCCAAGGGTTGTGGGTCCTCCAGGGGTCGGAAAAACCACGCTGGCCTACACGGCAGCGAAGAGCCTCGATCAGGAGGTTTATTTTTTCCAGGCCACCATGGACACGAGACCGGAAGATTTGCTCGTGCAACCGGTTCTGGAGTCAGGGAACAGACTGAAATACGTGGCATCCTCCCTTCTCTCCGCGGTTATCAGGGGGGGTGTCTGTATCCTGGATGAAGGAAACCGGATGAGTGAAAAATCCTGGGCCTCTCTCGCCCCCCTGCTTGATCGTCGACGCTACGTCGAATCCGTCGTGGCGGGACTTCGTATCAACGCACACCCGCAGTTTCGGTTCTGTACCACCATGAACGAAGATGCATCTACCTTTGACCTCCCCGAGTATATCCATTCGAGGCTGCAACCCCAGATATA
>JAHJLU010000846.1 GCA_018821745.1 Myxococcota bacterium
CCCGCCATTTCCTGGGCCTTTCGAGGATTGGTGGCGGTGTGGAGGAGCGCCAGTTCGAAGGCGGCCTGTTCGTCACCTCGTTCCCATAACTCCTGGACGACCTCGCTAAGCTGGGCGTCACCGGACCACTGCCGGTGGAAAAGCTCCCATGCCCGTAGAGCCAGCTTGTCGTGAAGGCGCTCCTTGAGGATAAATGCTCCCGTCTCGTGGTCCCCTGCCAGCGCAAATCGTTTTGCGGTCCACAGGGCCAGGAGTGTGCTCTCATCCCCGTGGGCGGTGAGGTTGGATGCCTCCAGAGCCAGTGCGGCCACTCCTTTTTCCTTGCCCAGTCTGGCAAGCAGAGAGCAGAAAAGCACATCAGCGCTTTCCCTGACTCTGGTTTCCAGGCTTCTGCGAAGAAGTTTCAGCGCCGAGGAGTAGTCACCCTCCCGGATAATTTTCTGATGTGCCAGCTCCCTGAGGAGGAAACCAAGCTCTGCGTCTTCAAATGACTCCAGGTGATCTTCAATGAACCGGCTGGAGGCGTACTCATCCTCCAGAAGGAAGATCCAGTATGCCTGCCACAGCCCCTCGTTTGTCACGATACCATTGGCCCTCGCAATGTTGAGCCATTTTTCCATGATATGGGAGGCCGGTTCCCCCTGGTTAAGATTGTGTGTAGCCGCCAGGAGCAGCAGGGGGGCCTGGCTTCTGGGAGACTCCCAGAGCTGTGCCGCTGCCAGCAGACCACCACCCTTGGGATTGGTGATGTGTGAAAGGAAGTGGTATTCGAGTTTCTCAACGGGAGACAGCAGCCCGGGGTCTCCCTGAAGGGGCTTGCCCAGTTTGCAGGCCGAATAAAAAGTCATGTAGGAGTTCTGGTCGGAGCGGTTCTCCACAATCCAGTCAAAGTCGAAGCGGTGCCACGCCAGATCCGCCATGCGTGCGGTGAGCAGCGGGTATTCCGCGATGTCGGTGATGAGCTTGAGCACAGACATTGCCGCGGTGGGGTTGCCCATCTCCCCCTCAAGGATAATGGAGAGCTCAAGGGCAAGGGGGACGGCCTTGTTGTACTCTCCACGGGTGATGTGAAATTTGCATCGCTCCTTGAGCACTTCGGAGATTTTTTTCACGTCACCGCTGAGGGTGGCGATGTGCTGCAGTTCAAACCAGATCTCGTGGGCGTTGTGGTGGGAGATGGCGAGGGCTTCATTGAGTAGGGAGATGGCGCCTTCGAAATCTTTTGCCCGTGCCAGGAGATGGCCGGCGAAGAGGAGGAAATCGGCACAGGTGGCGCTCTCCTCAAAATGCCCTGCCAGGGCCGAGCAGAATTTACCCGCATCCAGGAGTTCCCCCCTGTTGAGGGCTGTGGTGAGGCCGGCAAAGAGCGGGACAAAGTGATCTTCAGAGGTGACAATGGCCTCCCGGTAATAGTCCAGTGCGATCTCGGGGAGCTGGGACTTTTCGTGTTCAATCCCCGCAAAGGTGTTCTGGATGGAGAGGGGGAGTCCCGCTTCGCCTTTGTCGCTCACCCTCTCCATGAGGGCGATGAGCTCGCCCGGGTTCTTGCGTCGACGGAGGATCCGCTCCAGGGACCAGATTGCAGGAAGAAAGCCGGGCCTTCGTGCGAGACACTCCTCAAAATACTCGACGGCCTCCCTGTCTTTACCCAGTTGCGCGAAGAGACTGCCCCGCTCGTAGCAGAACCCCGGGAAGCAATCGGGAGAGAGACGATCATATAAGAGGTTAACTTTGGAAAAATCTAAAGAAATCAATCTCGCCCGCGCTTTTTCCAGAGCGGTTTTCCCATGAGGAGGGTAGGCTTTGATCCCGCTTACGGTGGCCCCCACTTCCCACTGATCCCTCAGAGGGTCAACGGGGGAAGGCGATTCCATCAGTTCCTCTATCTGCAGTTCTTCCACTTCCAGGGTGATTTCAGGAGGAAAAGGTGTGGGGTCCCGATCGGAGGTCTTCATACGTACTCCTTTTTGCGAGGCTGTTTGGCCCACAGTATATGACGCCCTTATGAAAAAATGAATCTTTTTCAAATAGCGCACGCAACAAGCCTGGAACAGACCCGATAAGAGAGATGCTTTTGGAAAAAGGCATGGAGGAAATCATGAAATACAAATTAATATCAGTGATAGTTGTCTCAATATTGTGGGCGGGTTGCTCCGTGACCACCACCAAGGGAAAGAGGTTGTCCACACAGGCAGTGGCGCGGGGAGGGAGGGAACTGAGGCGCGGAGAGCTGGAGCTGGCCCATGCACAGTTTTCCCTGGCCCTGGAGTATCAGCGGACCAACCCCAGGGCATGGAACGGGCTGGGGATTCTTGCCATGGCCCGGCAGGATCATGTCAAGGCCGAGGCCTATTTTCGACAGGCGCTGCTGCTTGACGAGAGGTTTGTGGAGGCCTATGGAAATCTTGGCGCCCTGGCGCTCTCCCGGAGTGATCCCTCGGCGGCTGTAAAATGGCTCAAGAGGGCCCTCGTCCTTCATCCGGGACTCGGCACCGCGAGATTCAACCTGGGCCTCGCCTATCTCGCTCTTGCCAGGACTCGGTTGGCGCGACAGGAGTTCGCCAAACTTTTTGCACAGTCGCCCAGGGAACCGCGCTTCAGACTCCATTATGCCTATGTGCTGGCCCTCAGCGGGGCTCCCCTCAAGGCGCTCTCCCACGTGGCAGCGCCGGGAGTGGAAGCCCGCTTCCCCGCCCTCAGCGCGCTGGTCGCCGGGGTGAGCTATAATGCGCTGGGGCAATACAAAAAGGGCAACGAGGCGCTGCAGCGGGCCCTCAGATTTACCCCCGGTCACCGGGAGGCACGTCTGCACATTGCCCTGGCAAACGCCGCCCAGGGCAACCTTGAAAAGGCGCTGACGCAACTGAGGATGATGATTGGCGAAGCAGTGTCTCACAATGAAATGGGTGGAGTGAAGTTAGCCTATGCCAGGCTGCTTATTGCCCACGGTGAGCGAAAGAGGGGGGCGAAAATTCTGCAGAAATTAAAACGTACGCACCGGGGAATGCTGATCCCCTGAGGATGAGGGATCTAGCCCAGATTTTTCCCGTGGCCGGCGCTGCCCAGCACATTCTGGTTCTTATGGATGATAAGCTCTTTGAGCATATCGCGGGCGGGGCCGAGGTATTTGCGGGGATCAAATTCTCCGGGATTTTTCGTCAGAACCTCGCGAATTTTAGCGGTGACGGCCAGTCTCCCGTCGGAGTCGATGTTGATCTTGCACACGGCAGACGCAGCTGCTTTTCGCAGTTGTTCTTCGGGGATACCGACGGCCCCATCGAGTTTTCCGCCATAAGCATTGATGATTTCAACGTATTTCGGCATCACGGAGGATGCCCCGTGGAGAACTATGGCAAAACCGGGGATGCGCTTTTCAACCTCGGTGAGGATGTCAAAGCGGAGCGGAGGAACCGACTCTCCGGGTTTGAGCTTAAATTTGTATGCACCGTGGCTGGTGCCAATGGAGATGGCGAGAGAGTCAACCCCTGTGCGTCCAACAAACTCCTCAACTTCTTCAGGTTTGGTGTAGGAAGAGTGTTCTGCGCTGACCTCGTCCTCGATGCCCGCGAGCACGCCAAGCTCTCCCTCAACGGTCACATCATGATCATGGGCGTATTCGACCACTTTTTTCGTGAGGGCGATATTCTCGTCAAAGGAGAGATGCGAGCCGTCGAGCATGACACTGCTGAAGCCGGTTTCAATGCAGGACTTGCACAGCTCAAAGCTGTTTCCATGATCCAGGTGGAGGACGATGGGAATTTTTGACCCCATCTCCCTGGCCATGGCGACGGCGCCTTCCGCCATATAACGCAGCAGGGTCTGATTTGCGTATTCCCGGGCCCCTTTGCTCACCTGGAGGATGACGGGGGAGTCGGACTCAACACAGCCTAGAACGATCGCCTGAAGCTGTTCAAGATTGTTGAAGTTGTAAGCAGGGATCGCAAAACCGCCTTTGACGGCTGCTGCAAACAGTTTTTTGGAATTTACCAATCCTATATCTTTATAATTGACCATTTGATACCTCGGTTATGTTCAGAATGATTTTAGGGAAATCCGGGGCCGCCCAGAGGCGGCCCCGAAGGGAAAATTAGGGAAGGTTTGCTGTGAGGTTGGGAGCCAGGTTTCCGTCGGGACTTTTGATTCTGTAACTCTGATCGACGGTCTTGTCGAAGTCCAGATTCACGATGGTTCCAACGGAGGGAGCCGTGGGTGCATTGTAGTTGGACATGACCCATTTTTTCGAAAATCCCAGTGAGCCGTTGCTGTAACCGGGAACCCAGGCGGGCGTAATCTCGTCAATGGCGAAGGGAATATTGGTGGTGTAATAGCCGTGTTCACCGGGGTAATCGCCTGTGGCTCCTGTTGCATCATAATCCCAGTTCATGAAGATTACGCCGTTGGTGCCGGTGAGATAGGTGGTGAAGGGGTCGCCTGTGCCCACATACTGGTTGAAGACGATGGTGATGGGGCTGCCCGCAACGAGGGGATCATTTTTGGTGATACCGACGATGGCCAGCTCGGCGTCCGCCTTGATGAAGACGGGGACGGATTTCTCATAGATGCTGCCGTTGTCGGCGGTGTGGGCGTAGACATGGATGAAATATTTCTCACCGGGGGTTACATCGTCGGGGAGATCAAATTCAAGGAGGTTCCCGTTGAGAGAGGGGAGAATGGGCCAACTCAAAGGATTGGTCTCTTTGTTCTCGTAGAGTGTTACAGTGAGATCTTCTTCAGAGGGAGGTCTATTGAAGGAGACGTAAATAGTCTCACCGGGATCGAAGGCCCCGGGATACTGGGTGTAGGTGGTGAAGAAGTATGGGTTGGTGCTCCCTGACACCGTCAGGTTATTTGCGATCTCGTCATTGAGGGTGATGGTCTCGATGGTGCCGCTGTTGTAACGGATGTCGATGTATTTGGTGGTGGAGGTGTAATCGGCATAACCGTCGCCGTCGACGTCCACATCGGGAATGTAAATTTGAGCTGTATTAAAGCTGCTGTCGCCCAATTGGCCGGGAATGGGCAGGTTGCGGAATTCAGCTAGCCCCAGGTTGTTGGTGTTGGCGTTGGTGTGGAACTCTCCTACACCATCGATCCATGTGCCGTTGAGCACAAACCAGCTGGGGGCCATGCGCAGGGTGAGTTCAACCTGAGGGAGAGGGCGTCCCATTTTATCAATCAGCCGGACACTGAGAGTGTGGCCCGTCTGAACCATCCAGATAGGAGCTGCGGTAGCGGTGGGGTTCTCATAGGTGGAACCGCCTTCGGACTCCGAGAAGGTGGCGGCTCCGCGTGCGGAAAGATATCCGCCGGCTTCATAGAGGAGGACCACGTTGCCAGTGGCGGGGACATTATTAAAGGTGAATACACCGGTGCCATCGGTGGTGGTCACCTGGGTGTGGGAACCCACAATCAGCATTACGTCGACATTTGAAAGGGGTGAATCGGTTGCCGCATCAAAAACGACTCCGCCGACACTCCCCTGGGGGTTGGTGGGAACAACGGTAACGGTTTCATCGAAACTCTGTTTTCCGTCATCGCACGCGGCCATGAGAAAGACCAGTGTGCAAAGGGCCATAGTTAATTTAATCATTCGCATAGTGTAACCTCCTGAGGTAGGGATAACCCCTAATTTATTATCTGAAAGTCAGTACCCGGGAGCCATAGGGCCGGGGTGTTTCTTTCTGTGTTAAAAGGAAAATCGCGGTGGCTGTACCGACGAGGAGTGCTCCTCCGATGCCACCAACCGTGTGCCAGAAATATTTCTTTTCGGGGAGCGAGGAGACGCCTCCCATGAAATCTTTAAAAAAGCTGCTTTTGGGTTTGGGGACATC
>JAHJLU010000847.1 GCA_018821745.1 Myxococcota bacterium
CCCGAAGTGCCTTTAATACGTAGGCGTTGTTTTGTTTGGAACTGAGCCGGACAAAGGTGTTGTATGCGGTGATGGCCGCGCCCGCTTTCCCCAGCTTCTCCAGACACCGCGCCCGGGAAAAGTGGGGATCGGGATCATCGGGCACCAGCTCCGAGTAGGAGGAGAAGGCAGCGATGGCGCCAACACAGTCCCCTCCCTTGCGGCGGGCATACCCAAGAAAGTACCACGCTTGGGCCGAGGCGGGGGCTGTCCCGACAATTTTTGCGTACCGCTCCATGGCCCGCTTGTAGAGGCCCTTTTTCAAATACATGAGCCCCAATCTGCTGATGGCTTCACTGTTTGCAGCCTCCTGCTCGAGGACCCGCTCGTAGGCGATGAGCGCTCGCTCAAACTGCCCCGCCTTTTCAAATTTTCTGGCACTGCTCAGGAGAGTGGCTGGAGTATCGCCCCCGGGGGCAATGAACCAGAGACTCATCAGGAGAGAAAAGGTCGACATTATCATTGTTTTTCCTCAGTACAGGGTATATTACCCATTCAGCTGGGAAAAGCAAACGCTTCCCTGTCCTGGCGTTCACCCGAGGTTCACCATGAGCACCTACATCACCGGTGTTATTCTTACCCTCCTCAGTTCAGTCAGTTGGGCCGCAGGGGTCATGTTCTTCAGAAAGAGCGGGGAAACAGTCACCGCCTTCGGAGTGAACGTGGGCAAGAACGTCATCGGCATCCTCCTGTTCTCCATCACCATCCCGCTGGTTGGGGGCTCGTACTTTCCCAGCTCCATACCGGCCCGGGATCTCTGGCTCATCGTCATCAGCGGCGTACTGGGCGTGGGGATGGGAGATCTGCTCTTTCTCGCCGCGCTCAAAATGCTGGGCGCCGGACTCAATTCTATCGTGGGTGCCGTCTATACTCCCCTGCTGGTATTCGGGGCTGTTATCTTCCTGGGGGAACCCCTCTCCCTCTCCCTGATTCTGGGGACGGCGCTGGTAGTCATCGCCATCTTCGTTATCGCCACTGACAAGATAAAGACCCGCCCCAAAAACCTCTACCTTGGTATTTTCACAGGGATAATGGGAATGTTCTGCACCGTGGCAGGCATCCTCCTCATGAAGGGCCCCCTCATGCGCCACTCCCTGTGGTGGATCAACTGGGCCCGCCTCATCTCGGGTCTTCTGTTTTTCGCCCTCTATTTCCCCCTGCGCAAGGACAAACAGGCCATTGTCTCCAGCCTCACCCACCTGGGAAACTGGAAAACTCTGGCCCTGGGCGGAATGCTTGGCACCTACTTCGCGATCCTCTTCTGGACCGGCGGGCTCTCCATCCTCCCAGCGTCGGTGGTTGGTGTGCTCAACCAGTTAACCATCGTCGCCATTATTGTTTTTGCACGCATTTTTCTTAAAGAACCTGTTACACTGCGCAAGGTCATGGCAGGCACATTGGCCTGCTCCGGCGCTTTTTTAGCCACTTCCAACATTTTGTGAGGCCTGTTCCATGAACCGACACATACTGGATAAAGAGTGCATCGTCTGCCACCGAACCTATGGAATGGATGAGGTGGAACTCACCTGTCCACAGTGCGGAATTGAGGGAATTCTGGACGTCCGATACGACTATGAATACATCAGGGGAATCTTCACAGACCACTTAAAGAGGGAGCCAAGGCAGGACATTTTCCGCTATGGGCCACTGTTACCCCTGCGCCGCGGGGGACGAATTCCCGTTATCCCCGTGGGCCCCACGCCCTTATATAAAGTTGACCGAATGGCCAAAAAACTGGGCATGACATCGTTATATATCAAGGATGACGGACGGCTTCCCACCGCCTCCTTCAAAGACAGGGCGTCCGCCATCGCCGTGGCGAGGGCCCATGAGCTGGGAATCAGCCTCATCTGTGCCGCCTCCACAGGGAATGCGGCAGCCTCTCTGGCAGGATTGACCGCACCGGAAGGAATCACCTCCGTCATTTTTGTTCCCGAGAGCGCACCCCCTGCGAAGATAGCGCAATTACTGACTTTTGGCGCGAAGGTATTCGCTGTCCGGGGTTCTTATGATGACGCCTTTGAACTGAGCATGCTGGCCGCAAAAAAATATAACTGGTACAGCCGCTCCACGGCGGTCAACCCCCTTCTCTCCGAGGGGAAAAAGACCGGGGCCCTCGAGCTGCTCGATC
>JAHJLU010000848.1 GCA_018821745.1 Myxococcota bacterium
AAGAAGGTGATCACCCCCGGTGAGAAAATTACGGTGGATCTGAAGGTCACGGATCTCAAGGGCAAGCCCGTGGCTTCCCGACTCACGGTAATGGTTGTGGACGAAGGGGTCATCTCCCTTCTGGGGTACCAGACCCCCAACTCCATCAACTACTTCCACCCGTACAACGGTGCCGGAACCTCCCTCATGGACATCCGCCACTTCATCCTGAACAAGTTGAAGAAGCGGCCCGCCGTGATAGCCCGCAATATGCCCAAAAAGCCCAACTCACCGGTGGCACAGACCCGTACTCTGGATCGTTACTCCGGCGCCAAGGACAAGCGGGGGATGTTAAACTCCGTCTCCAAGGTAGCCAGGGCCGAGGTCGCCGCCGATGAAGTGGCGGCCTTGCCCATGGGAGGGGCAGTAGCGGGCAAGGGTGGTATGAGCGGCGAGGCCCGCGTGTTCAAAGTGCGCAAGTTCTTTGCTACCACCGCCTACTACAACTCGAAGGTGGTGACCGATGCCCAGGGCAAGGCCACCCTCACCATCCCCATGCCCGAAAACCTCACGGCCTTCAGGATTATGGCCGTGGCCATGGAGCAGAACGCCAAGGACCGATACGGCAACGGAGAAGAGCGGGTCAAGATCCGCCGTAAATTCATGCTCCGGCCCTCACTGCCCCGGTTCGCCAACTATGGCGACACCTTTGTGGCCTCGGTGGTTGTCAATAACCAGACAGGCGCCAAGGGGACCGCTACGGTGAAGATCGACGGCGTTGGTTTTGAGCTCCTCGATAAAAATGAAAAAACAGCCGAAGTCACCAACGGAGAGTCCGTGGAAGTGGGCTTCACCATCCGCACCATGCGTCCCGGCCGCATCCGTCTGCGCTTTGTGGGTTACATGGGCAATCAGACCGACGCTGTCACGCCTCCTCCCATCCCCGTGCACATCCCCGCCTCCTCCGAGGCGTCGGCCACCTACGGGGTGACCGAGAAGTCCATCCTCCAGCCGGTGAAACTCCCGAAAAACGCCATGCCTATCTTCGGCGGGCTGGATATCCACATCTCCTCCACGGCCCTCACGGGCCTTCAGGACGCTGTCCGTTTTATTGTGGATTATCACCACGAATGTACGGAGCAGATCGCCTCCCGTCTGGTCCCCATCTTCTCCCTCAAGAAGATCCTCGACGAGTTCAAGCTGGGAAAAATCTCCGACAGGGAGAAACGGGACGCCATAGCTGCCTCGGGCATCGCCCGGCTTCTCTCCACCCAGCAGTGGGACGGCGGGTTCACCTACTGGCCCGGCTCCTACCGCTCCTGGCCCCACATCTCGGCCTATGTCACCTGGACCCTCATCAGGGCCCGGGCCAATGGCTTCACGGTTCCGCCGAGATCTCTGGCCAAAGCCGCCCAGTACCTGTACAACTTCTCGGCGTCCACCTATCGGTGGAACTACGCCGGCTGGTACTATGCCTACACTACACGGATTATGGCCCTGTGGGTGCTGACCCAGATGCTCAACGAAAAAGACGTGAGCAAGTACGTCCGCAGCAAGTCCAACCTGCTGCGATACGGCAAGGACCTCTATGACAAGCGCAACAAGGTGGGGACCTTCGCCAAGGCCTGGCTCATGGCTGTGCTCTTCAGACTTGAGGGGCAATCCGACAGGGTCAAAGAGCTGGGACGGGAGATCAGCAACACGGCGGTGGAGACCGCCGGGGCTGTTCACTTCGCTGAGGCAACCAGCGAGGATATCAAGCTCATCATGCACTCCAACTCCAGCTCCGACTCCATTGTCATGCGCTCGCTCATGGAAGTGGACCCCACCTCCACGATCATCCCCAAGATCGTCCGTGGCCTCATGGCCTCACGGATCAAAGGCACCTGGGAGACCACCCTCTCCAACGCCTGGGCCCTCGATGCCGTGGCACAGTATTTCAACCAGTACGAGAAGGATGTGCCCGATTTCACCGCCAATGTGTGGTACGGAAAAGGGTTTGTGGGATCCAAGGTCTACAGGGGGCGCTCCATGGCTCTCACCCACAAGCGCATCCCCATGGAGTGGCTGGTAAAGCAGGGTGACGCGGACTTCATCATGGCCAAAAAGGGCGTGGGTAAACTCTACTATCGCCTGGGGATGACCTATGTGCCCAAAAACCTCAAGATCAAACCCGCCGAGCGTGGTTTTGTGGTCAAGCGTGTGTACGAACCCGTCCGCGACAAGAGCACCGTGGTCAAGGTCAAGCCCGGTCACTGGCGTATCAAGGCCGGCTCCTACGTTCGTGTGCGTCTCACGGTTGTGGCTCCCGACCGCCGCTACTATGTGGCCGTGGATGATCCCATGCCCGCAGGGTTTGAAGGGGTTGACATGACCCTCAAAACCACCGCCAGCTCCTCCCTCTCGGCGGGGACCTCCTCCTACACCTCCTTCTGGAGCTGGTACTGGTACCGCTCCCCCGATTTCAAAGACATGCGGGACGATCGCTACGTGCTCTACTGGGACCGCCTCCCCGCCGGCTCCTACGAGCACAGCTACCTTGTCCGCGCCACCACCATCGGGACCTTCAATGTTCCCCCCCTCAAAGCCCAGGAGATGTACGCACCCGAAGTCTTCGGCCGCAACGGCTCCGAAGTGGTTGAAGTCGTAAAGTAGCAGTACAGTAACCGGAGTTGTCCATGAAACGCCCGCTCAGACCACTCACCCCTCTTGAAGAACAGGTCATCGTTTATAAAGGGACCGAGCCACCGGGGAGTGGCACCTACGACACCTTTTACGAAGCGGGGGAGTATGGGTGTAAACGATGTGGCGCAGCCCTCTACCGCTCAGCCGCAAAATTCAAGTCAGGGTGTGGATGGCCCAGCTTTGATGACGCCATCAGGGGCGCGGTGAAGCGCATCCCCGACGCTGACGGACGGCGCATTGAGATAGTGTGTGCCGCGTGTGGCGCACATCTGGGCCATGTGTTCGAGGGGGAGGGGTTCACCCGGAAAAACACCCGCCA
>JAHJLU010000849.1 GCA_018821745.1 Myxococcota bacterium
CATGGGGAAACGTCCCGCCCTCCTCAAGGATCGCAAAGCGAAGGCGGAACTGATCCTTCAGGAGGAGCAGCTGCGATCTCCCTTCACTGTCGTGGAGCGAAAAGACGGGGAGTTTGTGGCAACCCCTTACAGTGAAGCCTACAAATATCACCTGGATCTGGCCGCCGCATTTTTGCGTGACGCCGCCGCGCTCACCGGGGATTACGGGCTCAAGGCGTACCTGACATCACGGGCGAAGGCCCTTGGAGACAATCTCTATGAGACAAGCGAGAGGGCGTCCCTCCACCAGCGTGGTCCTCTGCGAGTGTTTCTGGGCCCATCATACACCCATGAGGATCAACTCATGGGGTACAAGGCGGCCTTCGGGGCGCTCATTTTGTACGTGGATGAGAAGCGGACCCGGGAGATCCAGGGAATGTGGCGATACCTTCCCCAGTTTGCTGCACAGCTGCCCCAGGGGAAGAACCCGTTCTCGCGTATCTCTGGAGTTTGTCCATTGGGTGCGGCCTATGAGCTTTACAGTGCCGGGTATCCCCGGGCGGGGTTTCACCCTGTCTCCTTTGCGTATCCTTTTACCTACGGGTTTGACAAACTGAAGCGCGTCACCGAAAGCATCATGCTGCTCAGCAACGTGGTTGAGGCCAAGTTCTCGACCGTGGTGCTGCCCCTGGGGCAGTTGATTGTCAATCCCGATCAGCACCGCTTTATCAAAGCCGATGCTTTCAGCAGAGGGCAGGTGTTCATGGAGCTGGCCGCCTATGTCGGCCCGACCCAGCGGCGAGTTGGCCGCGACCTGATCCCTGTCATGGATATCCTCAAGAGCGTAGGTCCGGTGATGGAGGCTGCCAAAAATAGAGTGGTCGCCATGGCCCATCTGGGATGGCAGGTGACGAAGAAGCGTCACGGGACCGAGGCGGATCTCAAGGCTGGCTATGTCACCTCCCTGGTCTCATTGTTCCGGTATCTGCTGGTGGATCCCACCAGCACCTATGCCAGAGCCGGGCTGATTCTGCTCAACAGGCTCCTGTCGGAAAAAGCAGTGACCTTCGACATGTCAGCGCTCACCTTCACCATCAATTTTGAGAAGATTCCAGGGACCATTGACTCTCTCCTCAAAGAGATCCTGGGCATCCTTGACACAGGTGATGAGGCGCAGGGGAAAGCCTTTGTGAAGCGATGGGCCGCGCTGTCACCTGAAGTGGTCCGGAGTATCGAAAAATACAGAGGGAGCCGTATCGAAGTGTATCCCTCCTATCCACTGCTCGGGGTGCTGGGCATTGGGGACCGCGAGTGGACAAAATAGCCGCCCCTTTATCTGCGGCGGATTCGGGAGATAAAATGAAAAGATTCAGTCTCATCTGCATGGCACTTCTGTGGACGTTATCCTGCGGCAAACAAAACAAAAAACAAGAAGAGAAGCCAGCCGGTGCCGCGGTTGCAAAGAAACTGTCTGGAATGTCTAAAAAGGTTGTTGCTCCGAAGATCCCCCCGGCTCGAAGGCCAAAAACTCTGCTCAAAGGAAAGATGACCATGGAAGAAGTGAAAAAGGGTGTGGAGAAGTTCAAAAAGGTCGTCCTGGATTATCCCCACAATGAGTTGAAACCAGAACTCAGGCCTGTTCTGAAAAAACTCATTGAGGCAGCCTTCGTCATGGACGCCCTGTTTCTACAGCAGGTCTCCAGGCAGAACAGCAAGTTGGCCCTGGATCTCAAGGCACAGGTGAAGCGTGACCCCTCACTGAGCCCCTGTCTGGAGTATTTTACTATCATGTACGGGCCCTGGGACCGAACCAATCACGAGGTCCCTTTTTGGGGAACCGCGGTGAAGGCACTGGGGGCAGGGTTCTACGATGAGAGGGTGACCAAGGAGCTTTTCAATGCACGTGTGCATCAACTGGAGGATGCCATCAAGGCGCAGAAGGATGCAAAGAAAAAGAAGGAGCTTTCCAGTGAGCTGGAAGGGCTGAAGTCTTATTACAGCGTCGTGGAACTGAGAGGGGGAAAACTCGTCGCGGTCCCCTATCATGTCTTTTACAGAAAAGAGCTGTTGAAAGCCTCGACTCTCTTAAGGGAGGCGGCCGCTCTGAGCAAGGAGAGCAGCCTGAAAAATTACCTGGAGGCTCGCGCCAAGGCGCTGCTCACCGATGACTACCGGGAGAGTGATTTCGCCTGGTTGAAAGTAGAGGGGGACATTGAGGTTGTCATCGGCCCCTACGAGGTCTATGAAGACAGGCTCAATGGCTTTAAGGCCGCCTATGAGGCCTTTGTCACGCTGGTGGACCAGACCTACAGCGCAAAGCTCAAAGAGTTGTCCAAATACTCAGCAGAGCTGGACAAGAACCTTCCCTATGGTGATACATTCCGAAGCAGTGGTGCCACCAACCGCCCCATTAAGGTGGTCAATGAGCTGTTTACCGCTGGTGACACCCGGGCGGGAGTCCAGACCCTGGCCTTCAACCTGCCCAATGATCCCGTGGTGCGGGGTCACAAGACCAAGGGTGGCTACAAACTCGTCCTTTTGAAAAATGTCGCCGAGGCCAAGTTTGCGGCGATTCTGGAGCCCATTTCCCGGAAGCTCATTCAAAAAGAGCAGTGGAAATACATCACCTTCGATGCCTTTTTCACACACACTTTGTACCATGAATCAGCCCACGGCATCGGCCCCTCCTATGTCCCGGTCAAGGGCAAAAAAGTGAAAATTCGTGAATTCATGAAGGAGTACGGGAGCGCCAACGAGGAGGCTAAGGCTGACATGGCGGG
>JAHJLU010000850.1 GCA_018821745.1 Myxococcota bacterium
CCCGCCATGGTGGCCATGGTGACCATGTCGATGTTCTCCTCGTTGCGCTGGGACTCGGGGATAAGCTCCTCCACCACAACAAAGATCATGGCCCCGGCGGCAAAACAGAGGGCATAGGGGAGGATTCCCTGGATGTGGAGCACAAAGGCGGCGCCGATGACCCCGGCGATGGGCTCAACGATGCCCGAGGCCTGCCCGTAGGCAAAGGCACGCATACGCCCCATCCCTTCCCGCCTGAGGGGGAGGGAGACCGCGGCGCCTTCGGGGAAGTTCTGGAGCCCGATGCCGATGGCCAGGGCGATGGCGCCTCCGATTGTTGCCGAGGAGAGGTTCGCCGCGACCGCACCGAAGGCCACACCGACCGCAAGGCCTTCGGGGATGTTGTGCAGCGTGATCGCCAGCACCAGGAGGGTGCTCCGCTGCCAGGAGGTCTTGGGCCCCTCGCTCTGGGAGAGCTCGTTTCCAAGATGGAGGTGGGGCATGATCTGGTCCGCGAGCCGCATAAAGATGCCGCCGCCCAGGAACCCGATGACCGCGGTCAGCCAGGGGGTCTGTCCCATCTGTTTGGCCATCTCTATCCCCGGGGCGAGGAGAGACCAGAAGCTGGCGGCGATCATGACCCCGGCGGCAAATCCCAGCATGGAGTCCATCACCTTGGGCTTGACGGTTTTGGTGAAGAAGACCAGCCCCGCGCCCAGGGCGGTGACTCCCCAGGTGAAGAGGGTGGCGATGAGCGCCTGGGTGACGGGGCTGAACTGCTGAAAAAAATTGCTCATCGGGCGTAACTCTTTCCCTTTGGAGTACGTCACCTGGGCCGTAACCCATGGCTTCGTGGCTCCGCTCGTTCCCAAATTCTAGCAGAGGTGGCCAAAGTTCGCAGGAATTTTTGTTATTCTTTTGAATGCGTTTTACGAGATGCGCATTGCGGGGATTTACGGGTGTTGCCTCAACCCTGGGGCGGACCAGTGGCTTTCAGGTTGTTTATCTGTTCCCTGAGAATATTGGCTTTTTTTCTCGCCTTGAGCCGGAAAACGGGGATACACAGGGTCCACAGGGTGGCCAGGAAGAGTATCCCCGCGCCGGGGCCAAAGAGGAACATCTTTGCGTCCAGGGACTCCACAGAGGCTCCCTTTTTGCAATAAAACTTGATGGAGGTCTTGTTGCCACTGGAGAAGGTGCGCCGCTGATATTCCCCGTCACAGATCTTCTGGCCCACCATTTTCGAGAGGGGCGAGATAAAAAGAATGGGAAACCCGATGGCGAACATGCCTACCATGAACGCCGCGAAATAGCCCCATGCGTATTTGCCCCACGATCCCGACTCCAGTTTATTGATCTGGGTGCTCAGGTTCTCGACGGCCTTGTTGTACTCCTTGTGCTTCTTCTCCTGCTCTCTTCTCTGCTGCTTCAGCGCCTCGCCCCGCTGCCTCTGGAGCAGCCACTTTGGGGTGCCCTCGAACCGGACAAACCAGTTCCTGGCGACGGTCACGGGATGGAGCAGACTCCACACCGCGTCGGGGATGAAAAACTCGGTCCCGCAAAATTCGCAGTTGGTGACCCGCTTGAGGGATTCCGTGATCTTCAGCGACCCGCTGCAGTTGGGGCAGTTCATGGCGATGGGTTTGTCGCCCCGGGTAGGCTGCACGCGGGACGCCGGCTCGGACTCACCACCAATCACCTTCATGGACCCGGACTCTTCAAGCCAGGAGGGGGCCTCCACAAAGGAAGTTGTTTCTCCGCACCCCTGGCATCGGGTCTCCCCGGTGAAGGCGTCGCTGCTGCCCAGCTCAAGTGTTCCCTGGCATTTCGAGCAGCTCGGGGTGCCACTGGTCATGGTCACCTTGAGGGTGCTCTCCCCGGAGGTGACGGTGGAGCTTTTTTTCCCCCCGCCCGGGTGCCCCATGACAAACTGATCCAGCTCACGGAACAGGTGGTTCCACGTTTCCTCCGGGAAGGGGAGCTCCCTGTGACAGGAGGTACACAGCACTTCCCTCTGGGGGCCGTTGACGGTGACCGGCGATCCACAATGGGAACAGTCTGTTAATATCTTGAGACTTCCGTACCTGATCGCTTCCATATTTTTCACCTCAGCCCCATTGTCCACATTTGTGCATAAATATCAAAGGTAAAATCACCTTTTTCTGTTCGACCCCCTTGGGTGGCACGGGCCAAACAGGGGAACCCACCGCATCACTCCCCCTGATCATGCATGCGTCTCAGCGTTATTTAAGGGAAATGATCTTCAGCCCTGACTGTGGCTCAGCCGCATTGTA
>JAHJLU010000080.1 GCA_018821745.1 Myxococcota bacterium
ATGAATTTAAAGTACTACACCCGGTATTCCGATGTCTATGGCGGGAAAAATGCCGATACCCTCATTAAAATAATCGGTCCCGGATGCAAAGAGATCCCCGAAGAGTGGGAGACCCACTTTCGGCAGCGCAACTACCAGGTGCTCAAGCACCCCTATCCCCACAATAAATTCATGCTTGTACGGATGATGATCTAGAACCGGAGCCCAGATGGTGCTGCCCGCTAAAAGAGGGCCTGGATACCAAAATATCCCAGGGCGAAGGAGTAATCCGTGAGATCCTGATTTTGCTCCGTGGGGGTCTCTCCGTCGACCTCGCCCTTGGTATAGATAAACTGCACCCCCAGCTCCAGGCCGATGTTTTTTGTGAGCATATAGAGGATCCCGCCGTGGAGGTTGAACTGGTAGCCCTTGGTTTTAAGCGTTGATTCCACATCAACAATGTCATCCAGTTTGGTCTGGGCTTCCTTCTTGTACATTCCCCCCATGAGGCCCGCATAGAGATAAATTTTCCCGGTGGGGATATAGTACCGGATGCCCCCCATGGCACCGTACATGTCTGTTTTTTCAATGGTGGAAGTCGATTGCAGGCGGGATTCAGCCTCTTCACGGGAGAGGTTGACGGAGACCATGAGGGCCAGGTTGGGGTAGACGAAAATTCCTGCCATGGGGGAGAAACCGAGGATCTGCTCGGTGACTTTGGTGTCCTGCTGATCGTCGATGCTCTCCTTGGACCAGGAGAAGGTGACAAATCCGCCGGCGAGCATGGTTCCCTGGGGGATAACATCGGCCTTGAACTGGGTGGCCCCGGCAACCGGGATGGAAACAGTCAGTAAAAACAAAGAGAAAAGAATGTTTTTCATTGATGCCCTCGTTGTTTCAGGGAAAAGGCTCAAAAGGAGCGGTTTCCCGACAGGTTTATCTTACTCTATCAGGTTTTTTTTGCGAAACAAGGAGCGCCAGATGCAGTTCTTCAGTTGATGATGGGAGGCTGCCGGGTCGTGTCGAGGCGGAACCGGGCATATCGAAAACCGTCCCAGGAGGGAATGACGTTGGTGAATCGCCGGGAAACAACGCTCATATGCACGGGACGGAACAAAAATGCCATGGGAGGATTGGCCGCCAGGTTCTGTTCCAGCAGGATGGAGAGCTGCGAGAGCCCCGTGAAGGTCAGCGATTTCTTCATTCTGCCCAGGAGCCGGTCGATAAAGATGGAATAGACCACGGAGTAGTTGAAGCGCCCATCGGAGTGAAAAATGGGGGAAAAGTCTTCGTAGGGGCGTCCTCTCCAGGTCAGGTAGGTAGCAGAGAATTTACGTTTTTTCAAGTGTTGGCCCAAAAGATGCCAGTCCGTGGGCACAATGACCATCTCGATCCCCATTCGGAAATAGTTGTTCTTGATCGCCTGCAGGACTTTCAGCCCGCGTTTGGCGCCAACAGGGTGAAGAACGATGAGCTTCATGGGGGCACCCTTGAGATCCCGGATCCCGTCTCCGTCGTGATCTTTCCAGCCCACCTGATCGAGGAGTTCACGGGCTTTCTCCGGGTTGTAGGCCTCTGCTTTGATGGAAGGGTCTCCCAGCCCTCCCGGTCGCCAGAAGGGCCCCTCACAGGGGACAGCGAGGCCCCTGAAGACCTTCTCGCTGATACTCTTGCGATCGATGAGCAAAGAGAGGGCTCGCCGGACGCGGAAGTCACTGAGGACAGGATCTCTGGTGTTCCAGAGGAGGTAGGAAAAGTCAGGCGGCACAAACCGGTAGAGCTTGTAATGGTTTTTGATGCTGTCGGTGATTTGCACGGGGTAGTGAATCGGGCTGATCTGGGGCATGATATCCACCTGATGGCGGCGGATTCCCACAAAAGCCTTGGCGGGATCGGCGACTTTCTTGAACACCAGCCGATGGACCTCGGGTGTGGGTCCCCAATAAAACTCGTTGCGTTCCAGAATGACAGACTCACCCTTTATCCACTGGTAGAGACGGTAGGGTCCTGTACCCACGGGGTTGGTGGAGCCACGGGATTTCTCCGAGACGCCCTTGAAGAAGACATGGGAGGGGATGATGGGAAGCTCCGCCAGGTGTTCCATAAAATAGGCGTTGGGGTGACTGAGCACCACCCTGATTCCCCGGGCCCCTATTTTATCCACCCTCATGAGCGATTGATCAATGTCCCGGATGAAGGGCCCCTTCTTCATTTTGGGCATGGTGAGCAGATTGAAGGTAAAAATTACATCTTCGATACTCAGCGGGCGTCCATCCTGCCACCGGACCCCCTTGCGAATCCAGAAACGATATACTTTTCCTTCATCTTCCATTTGCCATGAGGTGGCCAGCGCGGGGATGAGTTTCCCTGTCTTTGGATCGCGCTTCACGAGGCCCTCGTAGATCTGATGCATGGCGATCTGATAGCCCCACTTGTTGATGTTGAGCCAGGGGTTCAGGTGATCGGGGAGGTAGGGGATAGCAACGGTCAATGCCTTAGATTTATCAAGTTTTTTTACAGGAGCCTTGCGAATAAGTTGGCGCTTCTCCAGCCGCTTGAATTCTTCCTCCAGCGTTTTTTGTGAGGCCTTGTAGGGGGTGTCAGGCGGTTTTTCGCACCCGTTGCACGAGGGGAATGTGAGGGCTAGCAGCAAAGGGAACGTGAATTTGAGCATTACAGATCCGGGGAAACGCAATAGGAACCTATAACCACGCTTGAGGTCTGCACGCACTGTTGACCACAGTTTGTGCAATCGCGGGTGTGAACCTGGCCGTCGAAGCACCAGGTGGCCACCTGCCCGTTGCAGGTGCCGCGAAAATCAAGCCCCTGTGGGCAGGGATCCCGAGCTTCCTGGCACTGGGCTATACCATTGACAACCGTGCATGGTCCAGTGATTTCATCGCAACATTCGCGGTGAATGATGCCACCTTCACACCAGCGGGCCATCTGCGTGCCGTCGCAGGTGCCCTCCTGGGAGAGATCACCGCAGTAATCATACTCGGGGATCCAGGTGGTGAGGAATTCCGAATCCCAGTTGGTCATGGCGTAGTGGTCAAAATCAACGCAGGAGGCGTCTCCCCAGGAGACAGTCCCCAGAATGGAGAGGCCGCTGCCCCCCACCGCGTAGAGGGATGGTCCTCCGCTGTCTCCATCACACACGGAGCTCTCTCCCTGACCATCCACGGTCATTTCTCCAATGTTTACCTTGAACGAGTCAACCAGCTCCAGGGTCCACCAGCGATCACTGTTGTCGTAGTTGTCTTCGGTGGTCCCGTACCCCACCTGCTGGACATAATTGCCCTCGAGGCCGTTGAACAGTTGATAGTTGACGGGGATTGGTTCCACATCGAGAGAAGCGAGGGGTGACCGGGCCAGCTCCAGGACAGCGTGATCGTACCCGGTGGTTGAACCCCACATGTCGTACAATGGGTTGGTGTGGATCGCCACCACATTGAAGACGTCGTCGGGGAGGAGCGCGTCTTGTCCAATGGCGAAGCGGATCTCCGAGGGATCCATGAGACCACCGTACATGGAGAGGACACAGTGGGCGGCGGTGAGGACATGGTAATCGGAGACAAGGGTAGCGGAACAGATGTTGCTCCAGCTGGACCCATACTCCGCGAGGAGGGCCCCCACGGCCAGTTTTTGCCTCGCCGGCATACAGATTCCGGGCTCGGTGGTGCCGTGGTAGATTCGCTGGGCGAGCCAGTGGATCTGGGTCAGTTTGTTGTCCTGTGGATCCTGACAGGTTCCGTTCTTGATGTTGTTAATATTATTTATATTGTTAATATTATTGATGTTATTTGTGTTGTTGGTGCTGTTGTTGGCGTTATTGGAAGGTTCGCAGCCAAAGAGCAGCAGTCCTGCTAAAAGACCCGCTGTACAGACTGATTTTGTAACCATGAGTGACCTCCATTGGGTCAGGCAGGAGAGAGGGTGGGCAGGAGCGTTACTTGCCGACGGGGTTGATGTATTCCAGGTCAAGGCCACCGGGATACAGGTAGGAGGTGTAGGATGCAAATCCATATACCTCAATGCCGAAGGTGATGGTGTCCGTGGAGGAGTAGATGGTGTGGGAGCCATTGACACCCGAGTCGGTGACATCGACCTTGATAATACCATAGCCAGAGTCGCCGATTTGAGTGAAGTCGCTCCACTGCAGGACCTGTCCGTCCAGGGTGATGGATTCCGCACTGTCGGTCTGGATCTGTGCGATAACGTTGACATAACTGATGGTTATGGACTCTGGTGTGATAAAGGAATACTCGGACCGATACTGTGCCTGGGGAACCACAAGACCGAAGGCAGGATCGCCCATATCAGCGGAGCCGTTGGTGTAGTCCTGGCCAACGGTAAATTTTCCCACCATGATGGGCTCCGTGGAGATGACCTGGAAATCCGTGTCCTGGGGTGCGAGGAACTCCACAAATTCACCCTTGTTCAGGGTGATGGGGGCGTGGACGCTGGCGGGATTGAAGGTGATGGAGGCGCCCGGGGCACCGGAGAGGATTTTGATGAGGTTGGTTTCGTTGGAGGAGGAGACGACTTTTTCCGTGAGACCCACAAAAAATACCTTACCCCAGGTTTCGAGGGGGAACATCATCTCTTCCAGGTGATCACAGGCGGCAGAGTAGTAGGGGACGAAATCACAGACATGACCGCCCCAGACCCCGACGGGGTTGTTGGAGGTCACTTCGGTGCCGGTCAGATCGTAGTCGCTGTTGGGGGAGCAGAAATAGGCTCCACCTGCATCGTATGTGTCATCACAGGCGGAATTGGAGGTGGGGGCAGAGGAGACCAACTGAAGGACGTCACCCTGGTTGAGGTTATACTGCATGGGTGTGTTGGGAGAGAGGGCACCCACGGAAGGTCCTGCGATGGTGTAGGCTTTTGAACTGACGGTGACGGTGGTGTTGTCCATGGTGGCCACGATGGTCATGAGGCCGGGGACATAGTCTGCCAGCTCATCTGCGGAGGTGAACAGAATCAGCGTGGGCCGAGCCATAACCAGATAGTTGGTGGAGAGGACGGCCGTGGGCAGAATCAGTGAAGCGTCGTTGGAGTAGGAGTAGGCGGAGCCTTTTTCATAGTTGTAAGGGTTGAACTGATATACCGTCACGGGGAGGCTGGAGGTGAGGTGGAACCCTCCGGCAGCGTTTGCTGCGCGGTAAATGCCGGATTTAATGTCTGCGTGTGTCCCGAGCTGGCCTGCCTCGGCTTGTCTCAAACCAAGATTGTAGGGCAGGAGGAAGACTCGTGTCTCGCCTGCGGGGATCGATTCATTTTTCAGGCTCTGGGTGCCGTTCATGATGGTGATGAGTGCAGCGCCTTCGTTTTGACTGTTGTCGACGACGACGCCGAAATCTTCATCGAAATCATACTGGGGGATATCAGCACCCAACCAGTCCGTTGTGGCGCCCAGGCCCGGGTTGGCCATGGAGACCAGCCAGTAGTCGCAGCCGCGGTAGGATTTGGTGGAGGCGGCCCTGATGCAGGGGGAGTCGCAGTTGGCGACGCCATTGGCCTCAACGCACTGCTCGCCGGCTGAGGAGTCACACTCTATACTGACAAGGCCGACGTTTCCGCCCGCATCGCAGACGTGAACGTTATTGTCCTCGCCGCAGGTAGTCCCGCCCGCCACGCAGTTGGCGCAGATGGGGCTGCCGTTGTTGTTGTCACAGATGGGGGGCTCGGAGCCCATCCCGCAGACGGTCTCGTTGATCCAGGCATTGTTCTGGCACAGCTGGATGATATTGTTGAAACAGACTTCCTGTCCCTCGGTGCAGACACTGTTGTTGGCATTGTTGGTGTTGTTTCCGCTGTTGAAATTATTATTATTTCCTCCATCGGGAGAGCAACTGAGCACCCCGAAGAGTCCAACGGTGAGAAGTAATGCTGCGAGTGGGAAAAAGCGTTTCATTTTCTACTCCTGAAAGTTATAGACCGTCACATTAACCTGACACTATTTCATAAACCAGGTTCCGCTACAGCGCAAGCTGAAGAGCGGTTTTTTTTGGAAGGGGAAAACGTTTTTTTGAAACCGGCAAAATTCATTGTGTGATGCAGGTTTTCAAAAGAGAAGCCAATCTTCCAAAGTCTATTAGAGTATTTTTGAATCCAGCAGGCGCCGCAGGCGATCAGGCTCGATATTGATACAAATGGTCTTGCTTTGAGAGACGGTCACCTTTCCGGGAGCGCCTTTGACGGGACGCAGATACTTTCTGAGGGTGTATATCACATCTCCCCGATCCTGGGTCCGGCCATCGGAGAAATGGAAGGCCAGGGTGGCTCCGTCCAGAAGGAGAGCCTCCGTGAGTTGCTTGACCCCGGGGATAATGACGTGGGCCCCGGGGAGATCCCGAGCGTGGAACCAGTGATCATTCCCCCGGGCTGTCCGAAAGGTGAGGAGATGGTTCTCCTTTGCTCCTCTGCCCACCAGAATGGGGGTGTTATCCTCGGAACTGAACTGGCGGTAATAGTTCGCCTTTTTCTGTGGTGCCGCGGAGTTCTTTACCGTGGGCACCTGGTACGTGCGTTTTTGGGACTGTGCCGTCACCAACTGTTTCAGTTCGGTGAGGGAGAGTGTCTTGAGATCCTCCATGGCGATCTGGAGCTCGGCCTGTTTTTTCAAGAGCTCAATTTTTCGGTTTGCAATATGGACCATGCCCCTTTTCCCTTTTTTGGCCCGCTGGAAAAAGTGCTGCGATGCTGCCACAGGTGAGGATATTCCCACGGGCAGGGTAACCGTTAGGGGGTCGCCGCCATCGGGAGCCGGATCAAGGAAAAGAGCAGTCTCTCCCCGCGGCCACTGATATTGCACAATGAGCAAAAGCTCTCCGAGGCGCTGGTTCTTCATGAGATCTTCACACCGCGCCCCATCCTTTTCCAGGGCCAAAAGTGCGCGGGTCACCTTTTTTTGGTCCCTGGCGATTGCTTCGGATGCCACCGAGAACAAAAGGGATTTTTCCAGAGCCTCCATGTGGGGTGCGAAGAATGATGAGGCGCCATGGCTGTCCACAAAGCGGGGCACCTGATCGTGGGTTCCAGGAGTCGGGGGCGGGGCTGTATACTCTGCGCCGCTCCTGCAAAGCCTGGTGGTCGAGTGGCTTGTGTGGTGGAGCCCCAGAATTATTCCCCGGTCATCGAGGAGAAAGATATTCCCGTGTCTGCCCGACAGCTCGCCGAGGAGCCGGTGCCCCGTGGAGAATTCAATAAAAAAGATGCGATCGCCCTCTCTCAGAAGATCGATCCGCATGATAATGGCGTTCCCGATGTGCTTTCGAAGCAGCATGGTGAAGGCCGTGCTCTCCCCGCGGCTGATCCTGCCCATGGAACCCAGATGGCAAAATTGCGGGGAGAGGCAGATATGAAGGTTCTCCCCCCTGGTTACCAGGAGAATGCTCTCGTGGGAGGGCTCCACAATTTTTTCCACGCGGCTGCCCGCGAGGATCCCCTGGAGACTTTTTATGACCAGGGATAATTCAGCGGAGGTGATGGGACCCATGGGTGCTCCTGTTTTCCAGCGGTGAAGGTACAGTGCTTCGTGCTCCGGCTGTGGGGAGATGTTACTGTACTGACCCCGGGCTTTGATTCCCCGGGGGGCCTTTGGAAAAACTGGAGAGGGGTATACCACGTTTTTGCTCTCATGCGGAGAGGTCCCTGTGGTAGATTCCGGATGATGGAACCCTCCACTGCGAAACTCCATGGTGATCAACTGGCCGCTCTCCTTGAGGGGAGCGATGATTTTCTGGTCAACGCCAGCCAGTTCTGTGCCTTTGTCTGGCATGTTTTTCCCCGGATCAACTGGGCGGGGTTTTATCTTTTGCGCTCCACAAAGCTCTATCTCGGGCCATTTCAGGGAAAAGTCGCCTGTAATCCCATCGAGATCGGGGAGGGGGTATGCGGGACCAGTTTTATGCGGCGGCGTTCTGTTGTAGTCGAGGAGGTGGAGTCCTTTGAAGGACACATCGCCTGTGATCCCGATTCCCGATCGGAGCTGGTGGTTCCCCTTTTGCACAAAAACGACTGCCTGGGTGTTTTTGACATGGACAGCCCTGTCCCGGCTCGCTTTGGTGCCGCCGACCAGCGGCTCATGGAGGAACTGGTCGCTGTTTTCATGGAGCGGACCCATTTTTGCCCCTCACTGTTGAAATATCCACTGCGATGATAATATATGAGAATCCGGGTGGCATCTCTGTCTGGAGCTCGGGTTCACTACCAATTTTTCCCTGTGACCACTTTTTTTTAACTTTCCCCAATTGATCTGCTATATTTTTAAAACGGCCCGCGAGCCGAGTTCCAATTACCCAAAGGAGTTATCCATGGCAAAAAAATGTTCCTACTGTCGTCACACCGAATGTTCCCGATGCAGAACCGAGCAGGCAAAAGGCAAATCAGGATATTGCTGCCAGTGCCATCGCACCGGCGTTATGAAATAATTCCCGCCCTTTTTTTCTTTCACAACAGATTTTTTTCAGGGGCTTGACACCATAGGTGGATTGCCCGCCAAAGCGTGATCCGGAAACCAGGAACCCACCGGTCAGTCCAGGACCTGAATATTCCAGAAGTGTTTATACAGTCCACCCTCGGTGAGGAGCTCCTCGTGGGTGCCTTGCTGAACGATCCTGCCCCCGTCAAGGACCGCGATACGGTCCGCTTTTTTGGCTGTGGTCATGCGGTGGGTGATGATTATGACGGCGCTGTGATCTTTTTGACAGTGGAGCAGGTTCATGATTGCAAGCTCATGCTCCGCGTCGAGCTGGTTTGTGCCTTCATCGATGATGATAAAGGGGCGCCGCTGGAGCAGTGCCCTGGTAATGACCACCATCTGTGCTTCTCCACCCGAGAGGGTGATCTCGTCACCGATGAGGCCATCGAGCCCCTCCTCAAGGGATTCCCATTTTTTGGCAAACCCCATCTCGCCCAAAAGAGCGATAATGGTCTCATCGGTCGGCTTTGACGCAAGGTCCGGGGTGCCCAGGAGCAGATTATCCCGAAGGGAGAAGTTCTCCAGCAGAAAGGGTTGCTGCGTTACCAGGGAGAAGTGCTCCCGGGCGGCGCGTGTGGAGCAGTTCGTGAGGGGTGTGCTCCCCAGATGGATATTTCCCTCCTTTGGATCGTAGCTTCGCATGAGCAGCCGGGTGAGGGTGGTCTTGCCGCTCCCGTTTTTTCCCACCACCGCCGTTATGCTGCCCGCGGGGAAGGTGTGTGACAGGCCCTTTAGGATGGTCTTCTCCCGCGACTTGTCCTCCATGAGCCGCTCCCACTCCTTGACAAGCTCCCAGTCGGCGCTCCACATCTCCCGATTTTTCCCTGCCAAATTCAACTCTTTTACCAGATGAGAGATGTATGCCCTCTCTTCGTCCATGAGCCCCGGATAGGAGAAGGTGATGTTCTCCAGGCGGATCTCTCCTGGCTCGCCCTTTGCCTGAGGGTCGATGAGGGTCTCATCAATGCGGCTCTTCATGGAGAGGAAAAATCCCAACTGCACCATTACCGTGCGCAGATGATACCAGTCACTCATCTTCTGGTTGAGCTCCGAGATTGCCGACTGGAGGGTGACGGCGTAAAGCGTGATCATGGTGAAGGTGCCGATGGAGATCTCCCCTGCCAGGACCGCGAGTCCCATGAAAGCAGCCGTGAGGAGCAGGGTGAAGTTTTCCGTGAGGGAATAGAGGAGCGCATAGGAGATCTTGATGGACTCTTCCTTAACCTCCATGGTGACCGCTTCACGGCGCCTGTGAAAATACCGGGGCATGATCTGTTTCTCTCCGGAGACACTCAGGAGCTGGTGGAAGTGGTATCGCAGGAGGAACATGAGCTCATGGGTGCCCGCCAGGGCTTTCTCCTTGAAGAGCCTGTAGGCGTTCTCCCGTTTCATTTTGGAGCGGGTGAGCATGAACTGGATCACGCCAAAGGAGAGAACTATGGCGAGAACTTTCAGGGAAGTCAGGGCGACGATGGGTATAATGCCCGCCAGGGCCAGTGACATACCCAGGCTGGTTCGCACAAAACGGAGGACTGACCAGGGCAGTTGTCCCATATCAAAAAAAATGAAAATAAGGCGCCGGTTTTTCGGATTTTCCAGGAAGCCCGCGTCGAGCGTTTCCATTTTTTTATATAGGTGGCGATCCATCTCCATGGCCATTCTCTCCCGGGCCAGGGTATCCAGGAAGCGCTCTCCACCACCGCAGAGGGTCCCAAGGCCCTTTGCCAGGAAAATGGCGCCGATAAAAAAGAAGAACATACCTGCGGGGGAGTGGAAGAAGGGGAGCCAGGAGGACTTTCCCTCAAATATTTCTATCTCCCGTTTTCCAAGGTAAGGGAGCAAAATGGCCAGGAGGCTCTGGATGAGTGTCAGGCACAGGGAGAAAACCACCAACCCCTTGTTTTTGACCAGAACAGCGCGAACGATTTTACGGGGATTCATGGGGTCTCAGTCGACCGAGAGCCCCTGGGGAAGGGAAAAACAGGAGAGGAGTTTGACAAAATTATTGAACTCATGGGAAAAGACCATGTTTCTTCCGTTCACTTCAAGGAGATTTTGTGCCCGCTCCATCTGCCCCGAAGCGATGGCAGTGAGGATGGCGGATTCAATGAAGGGCTGATAGGAGGGATCATCCTCAAACTCCAGCGCGGCGACCTGAGCGGCCTCCTGAAACAGCTCGTGGGCCTTTGATTTCTGCCCCAGATATTCGTAGGCCAGCCCCAGGGCGAGGTAGACCCAACTGATATCATTTCCACGCTCCATGGCCTCTTCAAGGCGCTCCACGGCTTTCTTCATATTGCCGTCTATGAGGTCTGCATATCCCATGAGGTAGAGAATTCCGAAATTTTCCGGATCTTTTTCCAGCAGACTCTTGAGGATGGGGAGCGCCTCCAATGCATTGCCGTGGTCCAGGTGGGCTGAGGCCAGGGTGAGCAGGAAATCTTCCGATGTGTCACAGGCCGCCCTGTGGTTATTGTACAGCTCTCTGAGATCGTCGTAGCGATTGGTCTCAAAATAGAGGTGGGAAGCGAGGAGGATGGTCTCCCAATCCTGGGGAGCCATGGCGAATGCTCTATCGAGCTTCTGAACGCCACGCTCAGCTTCTCCGTAAACCAGATGGAGTCTGAGCATGTTCAGCAGCACGCTCATGTTTTCCGCATCAAGGGATAGCGCCTTCTCCAGAAGCCTCACCGCGTGGTGGTAATTGTCGAGGTTGTTGCAACACCGGGCCATCTCTTCAAGTCGCTGGGGGGTCTCCTCGAGGGCGGTGCTAAACCTTGAGTGGGTGAGGGCGATATAGAGATCTTCGGTCTCACGCAGGATCATCCCCAGTTTATCGTGGAAGGGGAGGCGCTCGGCTGGTGTTTCAAGGCCCAGACCGCAATAGGAACCCAGAAAACCCTCTTCCAGATCAAGATCTTCCAAGTTCTGCTTGAGGATCTCTTCCATCTCTTGAGGGTTCACAAGGCGACAGTCTCCCCAAGGTATGTGAAAATTCCAGATGGCCTCAAGGGTCCTCGCCAGGGCAAATTCATTCTCCATGGGATCATTGGCAGTGCACCGGAAGGTCAGCGATGAGAGCCCGTCGGTGGAGATGTGATCCGTGGCCTCAGCAGGAGGAAGATCTTCAAGAATATTCAAAAAATCGTCCTCCCCCATGATGCATTTCTGGTGCTCATCGTGGGAGATGAGGGAGAAGTGGAGGTCTCCCTTCTTTCCGATGAGGGTATAACACTCCGGATCACCGGGAGCCTCTTTGGTTTTGCAGAAGACCACACCCTTCACCTGATCGTAGTGGGAGGATTCCCTGGAGAGAAGCTCGGTGAGATCTTGAAGGGAGAACCATCCCCAGGCGGAAAATTCCATGGTGCGCATGGAGGCGGGAGGGTTGCAGGAGCGAAGGTTCATGCGGGCAGGGTTTTTCCACCCTTTTAAGATTGGAAACCACGGGAAATCCTTGTCGGAGGTTACCAATTTCTCCAGGAGAGGCGTGGTGAGTT
The DNA here is from genome assembly GCA_018821745.1 of Myxococcota bacterium. Taxonomy (GTDB): domain Bacteria; phylum Myxococcota_A; class Polyangia; order HGW-17; family HGW-17; genus SZUA-580. Next base: position 11,968 of record JAHJLU010000080.1, read on the forward strand.
TCTGGACAGCCTTCGGGCTGGCACCCTCACACCAGAAAACATCGGTTGCGGACTCGAAGCTCTCCAGCCAGGACGGATCATATGTCTCCAGTTCAAGCTCCTGGGGATCAATAACGGTAATAACACGGATATTTACCACTTCGGCACGCACCAGCTCAAGGAGCACCCGGGGCATGGAGCCCAGATCTTTGAGTTCCACCATGAACTGGGTGGGGCGCAGAGCCCCCAGAGCCAGATCCATGAGGGCGGAAAACTCCAGATTATGGGTGGAGATCACATCACTACCGAGGGAGAAAGCCGATACCGTGGCGTCGCTGCTGACACGGAACACATCAATGGGGATTCCTTCATCCTCTTCAATGAAAACATGAATCTTCTCATGGTTCCGGTTGGCAATAAATCGGTTGAGCAGGTTGGTTTTGCCGCTCTGGCTGGTTCCGGCTATCAGGGTGACGCCCGTGTTTTTCATAATAATACCCCCGAGGTTGGATTCATACTACCGTTTTCGTTCTGATCAGGCAACCGCATATGAAGAAAAAGGGAACGCTCTCAGTAGAGCCCCACCTTCGAGAGGAGGTCCCTGTCCTTCAGGAGGATTTCAGGGTCACCCTGTGCGGCCAGAGTACCCCTGTGGAGAATGAACACCCTGGAGCACAGGGAGGAGACTATGCCCAGATCATGGGAGATAATGACCATGGTCATGGGCAGGGTTTTCAGAAGGCGCTTCAGTTTTCTTCGCCCGCGGGGATCCAGGGCTGCCACGGGTTCATCAAGGCACAGAACCGAAGGAGACATGGCGAGGACAGTGGCCAGGGCGGCCCGTTTTTTTTCGCCCACGCTCAGTGTTGCAGCAGATCGCTCCTCGTATCCCTCCAGTCCCACGGTCTTGAGAGTGCTGGAAATGAGCGCCGGGATATCCTCACCGGATATCCCCATGTTGCGCAGTCCAAACGCCACATCCTCAAAGATGGAATGCAAAAAGAGCTGATCATCGGGGTTCTGAAACACCATCCCGACCTGTCGACGTATGGTGGTGAGGTTCTTCTGGATTACGGGGAGATCCCCAATCCTGACGCTGGCGCTTTGGGCCAGGGTCCCGTTGAAATGATAAAGGAGGGTAGATTTTCCCGCACCATTGGCCCCCACAATAGCGACCTTCTCACCGGCATCAATGGAGAGAGAGATGTCTCTGAGCGCTTTTTGTCCACCGGGATACCGGAAACTGAGGTTTTCCACTGTGATCAGACTCATGGCCACAAACCTGACAGGAGGGTCAGGGCAAACAGGGAAATGGCCCCCCCCATGAGTAAAAAATCTGCGGGTTTCATTGATTCTTGAGGAGCATGGAGAGATTGGCTTGTGTATCCCCGGGAGATCATCGCCCGGTGAATACACTCACCTCTCCCGTGGGCCCGAATAAAGAGAGAACCGGCCATAAATCCCAGGACACGGGCCTGCCAGAACCAGCGGGATCCATACCCCCTGCTGGCGGCGGCACGTCTCATCTTTGCCAGCTCGTTTCCGATCATGGCCATGTATCGTACTGTGAAGCTCAGGAGTTCAAGAAAAAGACCGGGGATCCTGAACCAGGACAAACCACCGAGCAGTTGATGAAGGGGGGTGGTGTGGAGGAGGAGGGCCACACAGAAAAGGGAGAGGGCGGTCCTGACAGTGAGATTGCGTGCCACGGTAAGGGCCGTCTCGCTCATGGCCAGGGAACCTATGTGGATTGTGTCTCCTCCTCCTTTTGTGAAGATCAGGACGAGGCAGGTGCCAGCGAGAATTGGCACCGAGAGAAGAAGGGGTGCGAGGAGCCGCCTTGGGGGGAATTTCGTAGTGATGGCCATCGCGAGGAGGAAGAGGGCCGGGACCCAGAAGAGCCGGGGTTGGTCCGCGGGAATAGAGAGTGTCAGCAGCAGCGCGCCCAGGAAGATGATAATTTTAGAGCGGGGATCTCTCGGCGTGATCATGAAGATTTCCCCTCGCTCGGGCGGGTTGGATCCCCGGATTTGGGGGAGGGGGTTTTTCTTTTCAGCAGCGTGGCCAGAAGAAAAACTGTCATGAAGGCAAGGAGAGTCCCAGTCAATCCGCTCAGGGCAGTGGAGGCTTTTGCCTGGGAAATACCGGGGAAAGAATACTCCCGAAAGGGCCCCTTGCCCTCCTTTGCCCTGGCGATAAAGCCCGAGTCTTTGGCGGTACGTTCCAGTCCGTCGGGGGAGTCCGATGCCATGGGGGAACCCAAAATAGCCAACAAGACGGCAAAGGCAAGGAGTAGCGGAATCCATGATTTTTTTAACAAGGGTGCTCCTCCGTGGGTTTCCAGGTTGAGACCAGATCCGGGCGTCTGGTTATGAGCAGTGAGAGAGCGGCTCCCGTGATAACGGCCTCGCCGAGCCCGATGAGAGAGTGAACTCCTCCCATGGCGTACAGGGATAGTTTCAGAGGAAGAAGACCTGAGATGCTCAGTTCAACCGCCGCCGCCAGGGCAGCCAGCAGGACCGAAAACCAGGCGAAGAGAGCTCCGCTGATCACAAAAGCGCTTCTCCCCCGCAGGAGATAGAGGGTGAAGCGAAAGCCAAGCCAGGGAAGCATGCCCCCTACTATGGCCATGTTGAATACATTGGTCCCCAGCGCACTGATTCCCCCGTCGCCAAAAAGCAGAGCCTGCAATGTCAGAACAGTTGCCATGACCACCATCCCCGGGAAAGGACCCACCAGCACCATGGTCAGGAAGGCGCCAAGGAAGTGGCCGCTGGTCCCGGCTCCCACGGGAAAGTTGAGCATCTGGGCGGCGAAGACAAAGGCGGCGGTAACCCCCATGAGGGGCATGTGACGATCCTCCATGTGGATCCTGGACTGCCGCAGGGAATAGCCCAGCGCCACCACCGAGGTTGCCCCCAGGGAGAGGTTGACAGGGAGGGAGATAAATCCGTCGGGGATATGCATCGAGACTCCACGGCCCGGGTACTGTGCTGTCATGGGTCCGTGCAGTGTTTATTACTAAATTGACAATTGTATTACAAGCCCCAATGGGCAGTTGACTGTTATTCTTGTGTTGGCGTGTAGCGGAGAATTTTTTTGCGGGCGGCGTAGGCTTCATCCAGGCGGGTGATGCCGGTGTTGTGTGGTGCGGTGTGCACCATCTCCGGGTTTTCCCGTGCTTCGCTGATGACGGTCGCCACGGCGGAAACAAAATCGTCAATATCTTCCTTTGACTCCGTCTCGGTGGGCTCGGCCATGAAAGCTCCACTGACGATGAGGGGGAAATAGACTGTGGGGGGATGAAACCCGAAATCGAGGAGGCGCTTCGCGATGTCCATGGTGGAGATGCCCGTCTCTTTTTTCAGGGTCTTGTCGGAAAAAACCGCCTCATGGAGGGTCTCGACCTGATAGGGGAGATCGAGGAGATCTTCAAGACGATGACGGAGGTATCGGGCGTTGAGAACAGCCCTGTTGGTGACCTCGTGGAGGCCCTCTTCGCCCAGCTCGAGGATGTAGGTACAGGCTCTCACGAGGACCCCGAAATTGCCGAAGAAGGGGTGGAGTTTCCCCATGGAGTCGTTGTCCTCAGTGAGGAGGCTGAAGCTGCCGTCTGCCTCTTTATTGATGACAGGCAGGGGCATGAACCGCGCAAGCTCTTCGGTCATTCCCACGGGTCCGGCTCCGGGTCCGCCGCCGCCGTGGGGCGTGGAGAATGTTTTATGGAGGTTGAAATGCATGGTGTCCACACCAATCTCGGCCGGTTTCACTTTCCCCATGATGGCGTTGAAGTTGGCGCCGTCCATGTAGACGTATCCCCCCGCTCCGTGGACCATTTGGGCGATGTTTTTGAGGCACGCCTCGTAGATCCCCAGAGTGTTGGGATTGGTGACCATGATTCCCGCCAGATCGGGCCCCAGGTGTGGAGCGACGGCTTCGGGCAGGAGATGTCCTTCGGCTCCCGTGGCGATGGGGACAGGCTCAAAACCGTTGAGGACGACCGAGGCGGGGTTGGTGCCGTGGGCGGTGTCGGGGATAAGGATTTTGA
>JAHJLU010000851.1 GCA_018821745.1 Myxococcota bacterium
ATTCCCGGTAGCCAGGGAGAGCATCTGGGAGAGGGGGGAAGAGTGCCCCCGGGTCCACTGGAGGCTCGTTTTAATGGCAGGATCATAGAGGGAAAATTCCCCGCTGTTGGTGGCGACCATCCACAAACCCGAGGGGGTCTCTCCAATCTCGGTGACAAGGCTGGGAAATGGCTCGCTGCGTGACTCCATGTGCAAAGCACCGGTTTTGCGAGAAAAGCCCCAGGTGGAGATACGACTGGAGAGGTATTCCACCAGGAACAGGCGGTCACCGCCCACGGCTTCCGTATGCGCATCCTCCCGGGCAAAGCAGCATCGGTAATAGTTCTTGCGCCCCAGGCTGAGAGAGAAGCGCCTCTTCCCGGAAGGGATTTCATAGGAAGACATCGTCCCCTCGTGGGTGACCATGACCCCGTATTTGCCCGAGCCATGCAGACATATGGAGATGATGTGCTCGTTGTTTTTGGGGATAATCCTGCGGGGCAAGGGCGTGGCGGGTTCCACCACCCACACCTCCCCGTCCCTGTTGCCCCACAAAAAGCCGCGGCCATGGGGAATCCGCTTCACAAAGGCGCTCTTGCCACCGCCGAAGGAAAAAGTACCAAGCAGCTTTCCCCCGGGCATGGACCACAGCCGCGCCCCATCTCCCGCTTCCGCAGAGAGGAAAGTCTTGTTATCCCAGGAAAACTGCTGATACACAACGGTGTCTTTGTGACCCTTGAGCGTCAGGACGCGCTTGCCGTTGCCCACAGAGTGGATGTGCACTTCATTTGTCAGGGTTGCCAGGGCAATGAGCCTGTTATCCGGGGAAACGGCGCTCCGAAGGGGCGACTGGCTCCCGAAGTGCTGGTTCCAGAAGGTGCTGGGACGAGGCTCCGTGAGTCGTCTCTGCAAAAGGATTCGGGTGGATGAGTGGGCCAGGAGGAGGGTCCCGTCGGTGCGCGCCAGAAGCTCCCCTGCCCCTGGCTGCTTGAGATGGAAATCCCCGTGATGCCAGGGAGACCTGGGATGTACGGGGTTGTGGTATCTGGCGGCCGCTGCGAGCACCAGGGCATCGTTGAAGGCCTTGGCCTTGAGGCGAAGGATGGCCCGGTCCAGGAGCGCCTGGGCGAGGCTGTAGTGGGCTCTGCGCTGCTCTTTTTGGTTGAGCTTTAGGAGCTTCTCCGTCTTGACCCGCTCCGTCTCGGCGACCTTCTGGGAGCGCTGGGCCGCCTCACGGGCGCGCTTCTCCTTGGAGCGGGCGGCGAGGGCCGAATTCCTGGCCGAGACCTCGTTTTTATAGGCCACGGACATAAAAATAACTGCCGTCACAAGCGCCAGCAGCACAACAATGGCCGCAAACACCGCCGCCTTGTGCCTCTTGACAAATCGGGAGAACAGCTCTCTGGTGGAGTAGGAATAGGAGGCGACCTTCTCCCCAGAGAGGTAGGCGTTGACTTCCCGAGCCAGATCCAGGGTGGAACCAAAACGCGCCGCGGGATCCTTGGACAGCGCCTTCTGTGCCAGGGCCGCCAGCTCACCCGGCGCATCGGGGGCGAGCTCCCGGACCGGGGTGAGCGGCTCGGTCACCAGCTTTGTGAGGAGCGCATGGGGTGAGGCGGCGGTGTAGGGAGGGCGCCCCGTGAGGAGCTCGTAGAGGATCGCGCCGAGGCTGTACTGGTCGCTGCGCTGATCAATCGCCTCCTGATTCCCCACGGCCTGCTCCGGTGACATATAGGCCGGCGTGCCCATGATGGCGCCCATGCGGGTCTTTACGGTTGAGGCGTCCGAGCCTGCATGATCGGGCTGCTCCTCGGTGACGATGTCAGCTTCACCCAGCACCTTGGCCAGCCCCCAGTCCACCACCACGGTCTCGCCGAAGGAGCCCAGGATAATGTTTGCGGGCTTGAGATCCCGGTGGATGATGTTTTTGCTGTGGGCGAAGGCGATGGCGTTGCACACATCCCCGAAGTTGGGGAGAAAGTGAAGCCGCTCCGTGAGGCTTGAGCATGCCTTGAGGGCCATGTCGAAGCCCTGGCCGTCAACGAACCGCATGGTGTAAAAGAGGGTCCCGTCGGGTCTCGTCCCCATGTCGTGAACCGGGATGATGGAGGGGTGCCCCAGCCTCCCCGAGAGCCGCGCTTCGCGGATGAACCGTGCCGCGGGACCCTCCTGTGAGGCACCGGGTCTTGCGAACATCTCTTTGAGGGCCACTTCACGGTCGATGAGACTGTCGTGGACCAAAAGCACCCTTCCCATTCCCCCACGTCCCACCTCACTGCGGATATTATACCGGGCGTCATGGGTCATGGAGGCGGCAGGTGCCCTGTTTTTGGCAGGAGAAATGGAGAGTGGCCCGTCTTGAGAGGCCATGGTCGCGTCACCGGAGATGTCACTGTCTGTGGCCAAGGTCTCCTGCAGCGCAAGTTCCGCGCGCTCCCTGTCGGTCTTAGCGGCATGGGAAGGAGGCGTGACAACCAGCGGTGGTGCTCCGGGCATGGCCCCGGCGGGGAGGGTCTTCCCCGTTTCTATATTTTCCAATGGAAGCGCCGCGCCCTCAGGGGTCTTTGATTCCTTGGAGTTTTTCTGATTATCGTCCATGGCCGTCACCGTATATCTTCAGATACCATAAGATTTACGGGATGTGGAGCTGAATAGAGCGCCCCCGTCAGAGCTTGCCGGCACGGACCCCAATGATTTCGCCCATAATGGCCACAGCAATCTCCTCGGGGGTGTCCGAGCCGATGGAGAGCCCGATGGGGCAGTGAACCCGCGCAAAGTCCTCATCGCCAAACCCCGATTCCGCGAGTTTCCGGTAGGTGGCGTCGCGTTTTTTGCTGCTGCCAATCATGCCAATATATCCCGCCTGAGTTTTCAGCGTCTGCTCAAGGACATTGCGGTCTTCCAGGTGACCACGGGTCACAATAACCACGGAGCTGTCGGCGGCGAGGATGTCACCCCCGAAGCAGTCACTGAAATCGGGGATCACCCGCACCTCGTCGGCGTCGGGGTACCGCTCACGGTTGGCGAACTCTTCCCGATCGTCGATCACAATGGTACGAAACCCCGTCATGACCGCAATCTTCGCCGTAAAATAGGCCACGTGACCCGCACCCATGAGATAGAGGCTCCCGCGGGAGGCCGTGGGCTCCACCAGGTAGCGGTCATCACCCTCCACCACGGTGAAGGGGATTCGGGATTTCACCCCCTTCTCGATCACCTCATGGGGCATTCGATCCGCCATGGAAGCTGACTTGTGGAGCACGGTCAGGGTGGCCTCCACCGAGTCCCCGGTGACCTGCACCCTGGTGACCCGCAGAAGTCTGGCGCCAGAATTGACCCCCTCGAGGAGCTCTTCACTTTTGGAAATATTGGCTCGGGTGGGCAGCATCACGTGCAACAGCACCGAGAGGTTTCCTCCGCAGATCATCCCCAGACCCGCAGCCTCGTGTCCCGAGAGGTCGTAGCGCGCGATGGCGGATTCGCCGGCGGCCATGGCCTTTAAGCCTTCCTCAATACAAAATGCCTCCACGGCACCGCCGCCGATGGTCCCAACGATACTCCCAGCCTCACGGAGCAGCATACGCGCCCCCGCAGACCGGGGTGTTGACCCGGAGCTCTCCATGATGCTGGCCCAGACCACTTTTTTTCCTGCACTCATTTCCGCGATGGCCGCGCTCAATAACTCTTTCATCTCGGTCTCCTTTACAATCTTCAACCGGAGTTCATTCCCCCGCTACTGGTTCTACGCCATTTGAAGCACCTGGAGAAGTAGAAAACATCACAAAGATTCAGGGCACCCTCAACGCCTATGACAAGAAGATTGAGGCGCTCGAAAAAGAAGAAAACAGCACCCCCCGGTAAATCTAATCTATCCCTGTAGAGCCTGAGGAGTGTAAAAGTTGAGAGTCGATGGAGATCAGTGCGACTGACAAATCACGCTCCCCGGAGTGATGAGCGTGTCGATTTCCCTATTGAATCTTCACAACAAAGTGGGCTACAATTAGCGCTTCATGAACGACTTTTTTACTTTATACGCCCGGGACGGGCTGCCGTTCTGGAAGGACGCCACCCATTTCAGGGCGGGCTCCATTATTGTCTGCAACAACAGCCTGGCTCCCGCCAACATAGCCCAGAGCGTGGCGCTCTATGAGGAGTGGTGCGGGGTTGTGGAGCAGGAAATGCTTCGCAAGGCAAAAAAGCTTGAGCTCATGCGGCCCGACTCCCTCACAGACGATCTGCTCCACGAAATGATCAGCGCCATTGTACTCAATCTGCTTCGATTCCGGGACGGCAAACGGGTGCGGGAAGAGAGCATCCCTGCATATGCAAAAGCCCCGGGGGTTTTCGGGATAGTGCGCCGCTACACAGAGATGCTTCCCACGGTGCCCCTCTCCGAGGCGGAATGTATGGGAGCATATGTGCTTGGACTTCAGCACAAAGACTATCAAAACGGAAAAAGGTCCAGTGACACATTAACTGAGATCATGTAACAGTTCGAAACGAGGAAGGCATGGTAACCGGAAAACCAACTATTCTTATCCTTTGGAGCGCGCTCGCCTTGCTCATGATGTCCAATTCTGGCTGTTCATCCAGTTCCAACTCTGCGTCCCCCGGGGAACCCAAAACTCCACCCGCCACGCAGGTAAAAAAAGCGCCCCCTCCCCCCATGGTGCCCGAAAAAATCCCCTCCAAGCCCGCAGACCCCTGCGACGCCGTCAGAAAAGAAGCGGTGGCGGTGCTGGCCAAAGCCACCAATCAATGTAAAACACCGGGTGATTGTGGCTGTTACAACCCCGTGGATACCAGTTTTGGCTGCGGAGGCGTGACGGACAAACCCACCTCCAAAAAACTGCAGGCCATCGAGGACAGATTTCACAAACAAAAATGTGAATGGCCCCGCCAGTGCAAGGCATGGACGTGTGCCCCCAGGTGCAACAACGGTCGCTGCAGCAAATACTGAGTCACGCGAGTACTACAGAAAAACAAAGGGGGCCTCATCACTCAGGGGACTGGGAGGTGACAAGCAGATTCAGGCGCTTAAATCAGAAAAATACAGCCGCACCCGGCATCGAACCACTCCTGCAGTACGCCTGAATTTTAGATGTTATAGAAAGGTGAACTCTTAAATTCACAACAACCAGCACTCACATTGTACCCCCTATGGCCGTGTGGATGTTCTTGTCATCTCTGTAGTCATCCTGCTAGTCCCACCAAATATAGAGATATTTAGTGCTCATGAAATGTTCTTTGAGGTCTTTTGGGGTGTCCAGGCAAAACTCTCCCATGTCGGGGCAGAAAGTATTGAGCTCTTTGGAGAAGGATATCAGGTCCGTGGGGATTTTGTTGAAATGGAGCTCCAGTGATGTACTGTTGACGCTCGTGACCACCGCTCCATACTCTTTGTTCCACTTCTTCACCTTTTTGATGACATCGCTGGTTTGTATCCCGGAGTTAGTACCGTTTGTCTCTTGGAATCGAAGAACATCATAAGGCTCTTTCGCCTTGAGGATGGTAAGAACTACCTTGGAGCATGGGTTTCCCTCTTTTGAAGAAATAAATGGCTGGTACCCTTTTGGAGAGAGCTCCGTTTGCAAGGCTAATAAGTGTTCGTAGGCTACCGCGCAGTCAACATTGAACACCAGCCCCGGTACTCCCTCTTCATGTTTTGCGATATGAGAGGGAATTGAGTTTGATGGAGGAGAAAAAATCAAAACGGAGAAGGGGACATTGAGTCGCTTTTTGGCGATCTTTGCAACATGCGCCTCTATCGCGACCTGAGAGAGCTGTTTGTTCTCCAGATTGGTCAAGTCCCCCTCATGTGTTCCATTGGTCACGGCACGACTGATTACCATCACCATAGCCGCACACACCAACCCAACCAATAATATCAATCGTATCAAATAAGTGAGTGCACTCGGTTTTTCTGGTTCATCCTCTTCCGTATCTTCGCCTGATGCGGCAACAATTTTAGCCTGTTTCGCCCATTCGATCTCATCCATTTCAATAGAGACCTTACCGCCTGTTCTCCCCTCAATTTCTTTCCCCCACTCCTCAAGGTGAGCGAGGTTCTCGAACGCCCTGATTGGCACACTTTTTGGGCTACCACGTTCGATGCGCAGAACGATAAAAGGTCCTTCCCTGTCAATACTCTTTATGCTTTTCCATGGAACATGCAGTTCACAACCATCGGATTCAAAGATATATGCTCTCTCGGATATTTCCACTGAATGGAGGCATGGCGGG
>JAHJLU010000852.1 GCA_018821745.1 Myxococcota bacterium
GACAATTATTTGCGCAATCCTCCCCGTCGTTGCCAACCGCCGGGAGGTGTGGCACAATGAAGATATTCAACCGAACCACGCCCGTGGGTATAGAGGTGCCGATCATGCAGGATGTGAGATGGATGCAGCGATTCGACAGCTACAGGAAGGCGCTCGAGACCCTGGACAGGGCCGTCGTCCTGGCAGGGGAGCGTCCCCTCAGCGAGCTGGAGAAGCAGGGGGTGGTGCAAGGGTTTGAGTTTACCCATGATCTCTCCTGGAATCTGCTCAAGGATTACCTCTCGGAGCAGGGCATAGTGGGTATCATCGGCTCGAGAAACGCGGTGCGGGAATCGTTCCGCAATGCCCTCGTCGCCGATGGTGAAGTCTGGATGGAGATGATCGCCACCCGTAATCTCACCTCACATACGTATAATCCTGCCATAGTCGAGCGCATCGTCGTCGACATCATTGATCGATATTATCCCGCATTCAGGGAGCTGCGAGCCACCTTTGACGGGATCATGGCCAAGGAATCTGCCCCATGAACCATGGACTGTCCCAGGAGACCCTGGAAAAGATAGGGAACGTACTGGAGGAAATCCAGGGTGTACAGAGAGCTGTCCTCTATGGCTCACGGGCCAAGGGGACCCACACGCCGGGGTCGGACATAGATCTGACGCTCATTGGCAACACACTCACACTCAGGGACCTCAAGCGGCTCATGGTCCTTCTCGATGATCTGCTCCTGCCCTACACCATTGACCTGTCGCTGTTTCACCTCATCGAGAACCAGGAGCTCAGAGAACATATCGCCCGTGTGGGGATAACACTCTACCAGCGCCTCTAATCCGGCGACGGAGGGCTCGCCAGGCTCCCGTAAATCCACCGAGGCCCGAGAAGGGCAACAAGGATGACCACCATGGAACTGAAGACCTCGAATAGTACAGCTCACGCCTCCTATCCCACCTACCCCGAGGGCAGAACGCTGCTCCGCGGCATGATCCTCGGCGCGGGGATCGTGGTTGGGATGGCAACCTCCTGCGTGCGGCCCGCGGGCAGCCAGATGACCGTCAAGGCTCCTGCGCAGGCCGACACCGACGGTGACGGGGTCGTCGATTCCCGGGACCGCTGCCCCAAGGTGGCGGGTGATCCGCAAAACAACGGGTGTCCGCTGCCTCCCCCGAGGCCCCAGGGAGTCATGCCCCCCGTACGCAATCCGGAGCCCACACCGCCGGCCGACAAACCTCTATAACCCCTTCGTATCACCCTTCGCTCACTGTGGCGCTGACCGTCACCCACCCATGGATTTGACTTGAAGAAGTGGAGCGCCACTATATGAAAGGAGACTGCCAGCGCGTGGTTCCCTCCCGGTGCCCTGGAGCAAACGAAGGGCTGTTTTTTGAGGGTGAGAGGAGCCTTGTCAGTGGCGTTGAAATGAGTGAATAATTTTCAAAAACGGGTTTCTCACTTTTCCCGAGGAGCGTGACGACCTGCACAAGATCAGTAATACCAGGGGTCGACGACGCGGGTCATGACAGCGGAATTACTGGTATTTCCAGTCCCCAGTTCTCCGTTGGTGTTTAATCCCCAGCAGTAGAGATGACTCTCCGTATCCCGCAAACAACTGTAGTTATAGGAAACAACAATCTCCACAGGAATCACGTTGATTGGGAGAATCATCTGAACCGGAAGGTAGACAGGATTTTCGGTGGTCGCGCTGCCAAGGCTGCTGTCCACATTCTGGCCCCAGCAATAGACCGTTGCCGGCGAAGAATCAACCAGGGCACAGATATGATAGAATGTGCCGCTCACGGCTGAAGCGGTAGTTCCTGGAGGAAGGGATACCTTATGGGGGTTGAAATCGGAGGAGAACCCGCTGTCATCGCCGAGCTGCCCCTGGTAATTTGTTCCCCAGCACCAGACATCACCTGCCTGGCTTACTGCGCAGGTGTGGGCGTGTCCGCAAGAGATGGAGGGGGCCATGGCGGGCAACCCCTCAACTTTCAGCGGAGTTGTGACAGGGTTGGGAGCGTTTACTCCGCAGTTTTTAAAGTCGTTGTGGCCCCAGCAGTAGACATCCCCGAGGGTGTCCACGATGCAGGATGAACGACGGCCCACACTAAGGGTAGCGGCTGTAGCACCGCCGGGGAACTGTACCTGTCCAGGGAATGGCGAATCCGTGTAAGTGCCATTGCCGAGCTGGCCCGAGGAGTTGTATCCCCAGCAGTAAACACTGCCTGCGCTGTTCAAGATACAACTGAAATCGAACCCTGCACCCACCGCGACTACGGGACCAGTCACAGCCGAACTGTAGATCGGCGCCGGGGTGGTGGAGACGCCCCCTGTGGTGCCCCTTCCCAGTTGTCCCGCATCATTGCGCCCCCAACAAAACACACTCCCAGACTGGGTAGCGCAGGAGTGACGGGAAGCAGCAGCTATGGAATCACCCGCGCCCAGATTGAGCCCTGTAACCTTGATGGGCATTGGCTGTATCATGGATGTAGCGTCCTGGACCTGCCCGTATTCGTTGCTTCCCCAGCAGTAGTGGCGATTGTGCGAATCATATGCGCAGGTAGTGATTGAGGTTAATGCGTGAAACCCGCTCCAGAGCAGCTCTGAACAATTTGAGAGATCCCATGTGCAGCCTGGTGAGCAAATCACCGTGTCGGTGCTTTCGTACCCATTTTCGGTGCAAGTGGAGGTAAGGATGGAACCGTCACACTCCTCTCCATTTTCGGTCTGAACTAGGCCGTCACCGCAGGTCTCTGAGCCAGTGCACGCGGTGGTATCAAGCTCACAATAGGAGTTGCACGAGAGTTCGCCCCCTGTGTATCCAAATGAGAGACATGTCTGCCCGTTGAGGTTGTCACCATCGCAGACTTCACCCTCCGAGGTGTCGACGGTCCCATTCCCGCACAGAGTGGAGACAGTGTGGCATCCGGTCCGGTCGAAGGCACACTCCTCATTGCAGGCGAGATCCCCGTAGTCGTATCCCAGCGTCATACAGCTCACACCACCAAGCTGTGCGCCCTCACACTCCTCCTGATCCTGTTTTACCGTATCCCCACAGAACCCATGGGGCTCGCAGTCGCTGGTGTCCAGTTCACAGCTCGTGCTGCAAATGAGGGCGCCTCCATAAAACCCTAATGTTCCGCAGGTCTCGCCTCCAAGCAGAACGCCATCGCACACCTCACCCGTATCGAGAACGCCATCGCCGCACTGCACACCGCCGACGTTTTTCTCGTCACATCCTGTGATAACCAGCAGCATAAAAACAAGAGACAGAAAAGATTTCATTGACCACCACCCATTGGGACAAGATCGCCAGAGACAATTCAGATTACCGAATGGCCCAAAATAACACAGTTGAAAAATTTGCTCAACACCCCACTCAATCTGGTGATTTGGGGAATGATCTGGCCAGAAAGAGAGTGAGGGGCGAAGCATAGTGAGGGGAAAAGCACAACAACGGTGAAAAGAGGCAAAAGATGTATAGCCGTTAATTGGTCGTCACATTAGTCCCCCCACTATCCCCGGTCGCGCTCTGTGGCGTTGTTCTGCCCCTACCCATAGATTTTTTTTGTACATTGTCTGCGCAGTCAACAATATTCCGTGCAGTTGTCGTATGATACACAGAATTATTGAACGTTCAATCGCTTTGAGCGGTGGAGTTTCAGTACATGCGTCATTTTTATTATGGGGGTTTTCAGGTTGGGCGCCCGATAGGTCTCAAAGGTCATCTTTTTGAGCATGTCCCTCCTAACCGCGAACAGAAAGCCCTCCGAATAAAAAGCGTCAAGACTCCGAACACCAGGACCCGGTGGATAATAGACAAGACGAAAGACAAACTCTCCTTTGGCAAAGGAGATGGTCCCCGGCTCTGCACCCCCGCTGATACTGGAGCCCTGCTGATTGAAGGCCACAAAAACCTCCCGGGAGAAATCGA
>JAHJLU010000853.1 GCA_018821745.1 Myxococcota bacterium
CCAGCGTGAGGTTGTGCTGATTGAAGACAGCATTGATGACTCCCGCGCTGCCGGCGTGGTAAAAAGTGGAGTCCCCCATGAACGCAAGGACTTTCCTTGAGTCATTAAAGAGGGACAATCCGGCGGCAATCCCCGGAGAGGCCCCCATACACAACAGAACCTGCCCCATATTGTATGGAGGGAGAAAACCGAGCGTGTGGCAGCCAATGTCCGCCACCGTAATATCCGTTGGTTCAAGCGCTTTTTTTATGGCAAAGAATGCTGAGCGGTGGCCACAACCGGGACACATCTGTGCCGGTCGGGGTGGAGCGGTCTGGGGAAGGACCGGCCGCTCCTCTCTGGCCTCCAGCATATCAGGCCACACTTTTGAAATAACAGCGTGGACCTTTGCGGGAGTGTACTCTCCCATCCAGTCATCAAGATCCGTTTTTCCCACTATTTTGACATCGAGACGGGCATCCCAAGCGAGACTTTTTATACTCCTCTCCACAATATCATCAAGCTCTTCAAGAATTTTCACCTCCTCGTGGCTCCTCAGAAAGTCCAGAATGGATGCCTCGGGGAGGGGGTAGACCATGCCCAGCTTGAAAATGTCGGGCTTCCCGGGGATCCCTTCAATAACATCCATAAGCGAGAGGAATGGAACGCCCATGGTGATAACACCCCTGCGTCCATTCCCGTGGTCGACCACACGGTTCACCGCCATGGAATCGGCTGATTCCTTGACAGCCTGGAGGTTTTCCATGGCACGACGCTTCATGGGATACACCAACTTGGTGATGGGCAGGTATTCAAACCCCTGTGGATCAAACGCGGGATCCCTGGGGGAGGAGTCGGGCGTGTATTCCCCAAAGACCACGCGGCCCCGGGCGTGACAGACATGCGTCGTGAGCCGTAAAATAACGGGCATCTGGAGTTGTGTCGTCAATTTAACCGCCTGGAGATACATCTCGTAAACTTCCTGCGGAGTAGCAGGCTCCAGCACCGGCGTATAGGCCAGCTGGGCGATGTGACGGTTGTCCTGCTCATTCTGTGATGAATTGGCGCCGGGATCATCACCGATTATCACCACGAGCCCACCCTTGAGGCGCATATGTGATAACTGGACGAAGGTGTCCGCTGCGACGTTAAGCCCCACGCTTTTGAAAAACACACTGGAGAGGTGACCATTGATGGACGCCCCGAAGGCGACCTCCGTTGCGACCTTCTCGTTGGTGGAGAACTCAAAATAAAATGGCCGGGTGTCCGGGGGAATTGCCCGAATCCCATCGGCGATTTCAGGAGTGGGGGAGCCGGGGTAGGCGGTCACTACCCGAGTATTTGCCTCTACGAAACCGCGCACGAGGGCGTGGTTGCCCATGACGATCTCGGAGAACGGCTCGTGGTTCAACAGTTTTGAAAAAAATGACACTTTTCCTCCTTTGTTAATGGGGTCCCTTTTTCAGACCCGGTGACTGCCTGCCCATGAAAGCGATCATCCCCGCCCGTGGTGCGAAGCGGGACAATACATGTGCCAGCCAGCGAAAACGGGGACCCGAGACCAATGATGGTTTCTTTCTTTCCCGGAGCATTCGGAGTGCTTCGGCAACAATCACCTCGGGGGAATAACTCATGGCCCGCTCCTTGAAAGAGGTGCGAATACTTCCCGTGGCGATAAGGTGAAAACCAGTACGCGTGGCCCCGGGAAGGAGCGCCGTGACGTAGACCCCCCGCTCCCTGTTTTCGTACCAAAGGGATTCAGTAAAAACTGTGACGAATCCTTTAGTTGCAGCATATACTGCCCCTCCCGGATAGGTCAATCGTGACAACACGGACGAGACATTGATGAGCGCATCGCCGGATCTGGCGCACTTCAGGAAGGCATGGGAGAGGGCCACAAGTGAACCAACATTCAACTGCACGACCTCCTGATGGAGCGGGAGGGCTGTCTCATGGAACATGCCGTATTTCCCGAATCCCGCATTGTTTATCAGGAGATCAAAGTGCTCCTGCTCAAGTAATCGGGCCACCCGCTCAATATCTTCATCCTGCGTGAGATCGGCTGCAAGTGTCCGGTGTGTTCCCAGAAGAGAGAGCGCAATGCTCTCAAGCAGCTCACCACGGCGGGAGACAAGCACCAGAGAATACCCCTCCTGTGCAAGAGCATGGGCAAATGCCAGCCCGATGCCGCTTGATGCGCCTGTAATCAATGCTCGTTTTTCCATATGGCACCTGTCGTAAAATTGCAGAGGCTTGGGGGTGAAACTGCCCTACTATACCCTCCCTTAATAGGCATTGTAAGCCTTAATTTCTAAAAAGTTGGTGTCACCTGGCGGTGTATAAACAGGGTGCCCGCCAGGAGGGGAATCCATGAAAGCTTGAGCCCGGGATATTGCGTTTGCAGCTCCCGGATCTTAGCCTGCGTCACAAGCGTCTGTCGCAAATCGAGCACTTTGAGCTCCGGCAGCATCTTCAGAAAGCCAAGATTTTTGTCGTCCATGTCGCTCAGTGGCAATTCCAGAACCCTCATTGTCTTTGGCCAGGGAATGCGCGCCATGGGCAGTCCTCGAAAAATGGCTCTGGAAAACCAGACCTTTTGGGCCAAGATGTCTTTCTTGATGAATGAGCTGCCAGAGAGAGTGAGGCGTTGCAGTCGCGGGGTTTTTGCCAGGTGGTTCAGGACTTCACCGCGCACCCCGTTCCCATACAGGTCAAGCACCCGAAGGTGCGAACTCTGGAAGAAATATTGGGCGAAGGATGACTGTATGGAGCACTGGGCCGCATAGAGCTCCTGTAAATTTTTCAACTGACCAATGGCCCGGGCGACACCTTTATCAATGGGAATGTGGGAGACATTAAGCCCCACCAGCTGCTTCGCTGTGGCCAGATGGAGCAATTGGGAACCACCAATGGACGATCCCGAGATATCCAGATGTGTCAACTTTGTGGACCTCAAGAAATCGAGAGAAACGGGTCCCGCCATGTTCCTCGCACTTAACCGCTTTAACGAGGGCGCTCCCCCAAGATAATTCAATGTCTGAAGGGCTATCCTGTTCCCGGAAATGTTAAGCCGCTCCAGCCTGGTCATGCGGGGGAGCAGGTCAAATTTCCACCCCGAAACTGCAGTCTTGGAAACATTCAGGATTGCCAGATGCTTCAGTTCCGAGAGGGTAACAAAAGCAGCGTCATCAATCTTTGTCCCACTGAGGTTCAGATATTCCAGTCTTCGCATCAAGAGGAGACATCGCAGCCCCCGGGAATTGACCGCCGTATTACTGAGGTCAAGATCGCGCAGGCCTCTCAGTGCACACAGTCGGGCGAGGTGACGGTTTCGAAACAGCGGGCGATTGGTGTGGAGGAACTTTCGGGCGGCTCGGGCCCTTTTGAGTTCCTCAACTGTGGGCTCCCTTGCGGAGAGGTTCCGTTTTGCCCTGGAGCGGGAACGTTTTCTCGCTATACAACCAGACAGTGCAAAGATACTGAACAAAAGAGCGCCGAGAATAATGGGGATTGCTTTCCTGGAAGGCGACATGTGGTACTCCTTGTACCGTGATACCACTTCGAGTCAACCAGTTCAAGGCACACAACCCTGCAACTGGACATATCCC
>JAHJLU010000854.1 GCA_018821745.1 Myxococcota bacterium
TAGAAGGGGGTGGACTCCAGGACTAACATTGTGGCATCGTTGAAGAGTCTCAGGGCCCTGGTACGGTGAGTGAGCCGGTACATCCCGTTGGCGTCGGCGTAGCCGCAAAACTCCGTGGGGCTGAGGCCGTCCAGCTCTTCGATATCGAAGGCGGCGAAGGTCCTCTTTTTGCCCGCAGAGGCCTTCTCGTGTTCGGCTTCCGCTTTGTTCCAGCCGCTCTGGTCGAGGGTTATCTTCCTCTCCCGTGCCATGAGTTCAATGAGATCCTTGGGGAACCCATAGGTGGAGTAGAGATCGAAGGCTGAGTCACCGGGGAGCTGAGCGTGCTCCTTTAGGCCCGCCACCAAATCCTCGAAGAGCCGGATACCATTGTCGATGGTGCGGGCGAAGGCGTTCTCCTCGGCCATTAACACCTGCTCCATATGGGCAAGTCGCCCGGAGATCTCCGGGAAAATTTCGCTGTAAATGGTGGCAATTACTGGCGCCAGTTGGTGCATGAAGGGGTCGCGGAGCCCCAGGACCTGACGCCCGAAGCGGACGGCCCGTCGCAGGATGCGCCTGAGTACATAGCCCCTGCCCATGTTTCCGGGGTTAACCCCGTCAGATATGGCGACGCAGAGTGTGCGCGCGTGATCACCGATGACGCGAAAAGCTATGTCCTTTTCGAGCAGGGACCCGTAGGTGTGCCCCGAGAGCCCACAGAGCGTGTCAAACAGGGGAGTGAAGAGATCCGTGTCGTAGTTTGAGAGCTTCTTGTTCATAAGGGCGCACAGTCGTTCAAAGCCCATTCCCGTGTCCACGTGCCGTGAGGGGAGGGGTTCCAGCCGACCATCAGGGAGTCTGTTGTACTGTATGAAGACAAGATTCCAGATCTCGATGAACCGCGCGCAGTCTCCGTTGACGCGGCACTCATGACCTGGTGTTCCCTGCATATCACAGGCGGCCGGTCCGCGATCCACGTGAATCTCTGTGCAGGGGCCACATGGTCCCGTGTCGCCCATCTCCCAAAAATTGTCCTTTCCGCTGCAAAACAGAACTCGCTCGCGGGGGATACCCGTCCGGGAGGTCCAGATGTTTGCGGCTTCGTTGTCAGGCTCCACGTTGTTGGCTGCGTCTCCCTCAAAGACGGTGGCGTACATAATGGAGGGATCGATGTGGCAGCGCTCGGTGAGGAATTCCCAGGCCCAGGTGATGGCCTCCTCCTTGAAGTAGTCACCGAAGCTCCAGTTTCCCAGCATTTCAAAATAGGTGTGGTGGTAGGTGTCCACGCCCACCTCTTCAAGATCGTTGTGTTTTCCTGACACACGCACACACTTCTGGGTGTCGGCAGCCCGGACGTAGTCTCTTGTGCCCGTTCCCAGAAAAATATCCTTGAACTGGTTCATCCCCGCATTGGTGAAGAGCAGTGTCGGGTCGTCGTGGGGCACAACGGGAGCGGATTCCACGATAGTGTGCCCCTTCTCTTTGAAGAACTGAAAAAACGAGGTGCGGATTTCATTGGAACTGATCATGCCGTGGGGATCTCCTGATATGGTGTAAATTGAGGGCGAAGGGCTCAGATGTTGAACCGGATGTGGACAATATCACCGTCTTTGACTTCATATTCTTTTCCTTCAAGACGGAGCTTGCCCAGCTTCTTCAACTGTGCCTCGTTCCCCTCAACTTCGATGATATCGTCGTAGGAAAAGACCTCGGCCCGGATGAATCCCTTCTCCAGATCCGAGTGGATAGTCCCTGCAGCCTGCTTCGCCTTTGTGTTCTTGCGGATGGTCCAGGAGCGGACCTCATCGGGGCCGACGGTGAAAAATGACATGAGGTTGGCCAGGTCGTAAGCGGCCCGGATGAAGCGCCCGGAGACGGGTTCATCAACGCCCAGGTCGTCGAGGAACATGGCCTGATCCTCGGAGGAGAGCCGTGAAATCTCTTCTTCCACCTTGGCGCTCAAGAGGAAGGGTTCTACCCCGTGGGCGGACGTGACGCTCAAAACCTCGGGAGGGATGGGCTTGCCGTAGTCATCCTCGTCCACATTGATGGCCACGATGGATGGTTTGATGGATAAAAAGGAGAAGCCACGAATGTGCTGCATCTCTTCTTCAGTAAATTCCAGGGTGCGAAGGGATTTTCCGTCGGAGAGGTGTGGGAGGGCCTTCTCCATGGCCCTCTGGATGAACGGATCCTGCGTGCTGGATTTCAGTTTTTTCTGCCGTTCCATGAACCGCTCCACCTGGTCCAGATCCGAGAGCACGAGCTCGGTCAACAGATTCTCGGTCTCAAGGGCAGGGTTTGGCTCCTCCGACATCCACTCCCCATGGAAGGAGCCGATGACAAGGGCCAGAATGTCTACGGCTTTTGCCTCGGCGACGTTGGACAGTGCCTTCCCTCTTCCCGCATCCTTGCCGGCGGCGGGGAAATCAGAGAAGACCAGCTCGGCAAAGATAGTCTTCTTCGGCTGATAGAGGGCTGAGAGCCGGTCAATTCGTTTATCGGGGACTTTGACTGTCCCTATGTGGGTCTTCTTTTTTCCGCTGCCGAATCCGGTTGCTACTTCCTGACCTGTGAGCGCGTTAAACAGGGTGGTCGCGCCAGCCCCTTCGTAACCATAAAGTCCGATTTTCATTGCATGTCCTGTGGGTGCCCCCTGGGGGGCTGCGATTAAAATTGAATGGGGAATCCCACCATGAAAGGCGTGGGAAGCTGGAGGCCCGGGCCGATCATGGCATTGCCGGAGCTGGGAACTTCGCTGGTGGCTGTGAACTGGGCGGTCTTCTCAGAGGAGGATTCAGAGAGGTAAAGCTTTGCCAGTTTTTTGTTGTACTGCCAACTCATCACGGGGGCATAGATCATGTCGGCTACCCAGAAGAAAGCATAGATTCCGACACCCATATAGAAATTGTTGATGCTGTCATTGCGATCGCCGCGGGGCAGGTTGAAGTAGGACCATATAAAATATGAGCCCACAGCCTGGCCGGCGGTGATGACCAGCGCTTCCCAGTACCGCTCGGCATACAGGGAGCCCAGGGCGGCCGGAATGGCGGCGAAATAAAACTTGGAGTCTTTGAGGTCACTCTCCTTGTTATCCTGGTCATAGGTTTTGTTGACCATGGTCGCGATAAGGCTGTAGGCGCCGGGAGCGAAGGCGAGCATCCATGCGTGCATGGGCTTTTTCACGTTCTCGAGGTAGATGTTTGTTCTGCCCTCGGCCATGAAGTGGGATGGGGCCATGTCCCAGGCCTGCACGGTTTTGGCGACCTCGGGAAGAAATTCCGGGGTGAAAACGGCTTTCTCCTGCGCACTTGCGGAAGTGGCGGTGCCTAATATTGCGAGCATTGTAATCAAAAGAAGTGTTCTCATAATGCCTCCTGAATAAAGAGGATACAACCATACGACAGCAACACCCAAAAGTCCAGCTGACTTCACCTTTCCCGCTGGAAAATAGTGAGGGTTTGCCTCTGCAGCAAACCGGCGAGCGGTGAGAGGGGAGGTTGTCGTGAGAAAATCTCTGTATGTGCATGTATTAAAAGGAAAATATAGTTTTTTAAGAAAAATTTTTTGGGAAAAATTTAAAAAGGTGTTTTCTTCCCATTGACAAGGTACCCCACTCCTGATAGAAAGCTGATCACTTTGGCGCGGCTGTGTTGTATCCCCCCCCTCAACAACCTGTCGTACCAAAGTCCCGGTCCCGTCGTTCAACCGGTTAGGACAACGGCCTTTCACGCCGTCAACACGGGTTCGAATCCCGTCGTGATCACTCTGGCGAAGCTTTGGCTTCGCCTTTTTTATTTTTGGCCGCGAGGCGAAAATTGCTGGAAGATCCATGATTGTCCAGTAAAGTCAGCCGATGGAAAAACACCCCCTTCCCCATCCCCAGACGTCAGCCGGTATCACAAAGGAGCATGAGCTGCTCCAGATACGGGGCGCGAGTGAGCACAACCTTAAAGGTGTGGACATTGATCTCCCCAAGAAACGGTTCATTGTCTTCACCGGGGTCTCGGGATCGGGGAAATCATCGCTGGCCTTCGACACCATCTTCGCCGAGGGCCAGCGTCGATACGTGGAGTCTCTTTCTTCCTATGCACGCCAGTTTATCGGGCAGATGGACAAACCTCGATATGACACCATCCGGGGCCTCTCTCCCACCATCTCCATCGACCAGAAGTCAGCTAATCGAAACCCCCGTTCCACCGTGGGGACTATTACGGAAATTTACGATTACCTGCGTGTTCTGTATGCCCGAATGGGAGAGCAGTTCTGTGTGGACTGCGGCAAGCCGGTGGGGCGGGGGCATGCGCAGGCTGTGGTCGATCAGATCCTATGCCTGCCCGAAAAGACAGCGGTCACGCTGCTTGCGCCGCTCATGGAGAATCGCAAGGGAGAGCACCATGAGTTGTTCGCTGACTTGAAGTCCCAGGGGTTTGCGAGGGTACGGATCGACGGCGTTGTGACTGCCCTCAACGATGTGACCGCCCTCCCCAAACAGAAGAAACACACGATCGAGATTGTGGTGGACCGGTTGGTGATCAAGTCAGGGCGGGAATTTGTCGGCCGGCTCACGGACTCCGTGGAGCAGTGCCTGGCTTTTGGCAAGGGACGGCTCGTTATCCACGTCCCGGGTCGGCCGGATCAGGCCATGAGCGAGGCGCTCACATGCTGTGGTCGCGCCTACCCCGACCTTCACCCGTCACTGTTTTCGTTCAATTCGCCCCAGGGGATGTGTCCCGATTGCAATGGCATCGGAACCCGTATGACCATGGACCATAATAAAATTGTGGTCGATGGCAGCCTGAGTATCCGCCAGGGTGCCCTGGTGCCATGGAAGAACCTGTTCGATAAAAGGGGCCGGCTGAGCCGTTCCTGGGGCGGCAATCAGGTACGGGCCATGGTGGATCAGTGGGGGATTGAACTGGATA
>JAHJLU010000855.1 GCA_018821745.1 Myxococcota bacterium
CACCGATGTCGATGGTGGCCCCTTTGACCCCTTCAGCGGTCGAATTCTGGTGGCGCGCCCCGGTGTGCATCAGGAGATGCTTGCACTTGCTGCAGAAAAATCACTGTTTGCCGGCGAGTTTGATGGCTCCTATGAAAGGTAACCGATGAAACTCAACACTGACCTCTTCCATATTATCATGGGAGATCTGAACGAGGGTGTTTACTGCCAGGATCTCAATGAGCGGATCACCTATTGGAACAAGGCGGCAGAGACCATTACCGGGCACAAAGAGTGGGAAGTCCTTGGGCGAATATGCTCCGATGACATCTTCAGGCACCTGGATACAGAAGGGAACCCCATGTGCGGCACGGATCTGTGTCCCCGAAAGAGCGCCATGGGAGACTGCTCCAAATGTGACGGGGACTTCTTCATCCACACCAAGGACGGACAGGTTATTTCGGTGAGTTCCAAACACAGGCCCCTGAACGATTCCCAGGGCAACCTGATCGGGAGCTACACGGTTTTCTCGGACAGATCACTCAAGGGGGAGATCAAGGCCAAACTTGAGGAGCTCGAGAAGTTAACACTGCTCGATGCCCTGACAGAGGTGGGGAATCGGCGCTTCGCCGAGATAAATCTCGCCAACTCCATGGAGAAATACAGACGCTATGGCCACGGGTTCGGGCTGCTCTTTATTGACATTGATCATTTTAAAAATGTGAATGATGAGTATGGGCACAAGATTGGTGACAACATCCTGCGAATGGTGGCTCTGGTGCTGAAATATTCCATGCGCTCCTTCGATGTGGTGGCACGGTGGGGTGGCGAGGAGTTTGTGACCATTGTCTTCGATGTGAGCGAGGCCCAGCTCTCAGACATCGCCGAGCGCACGCGAAAACTCGTGGGGCACGCGCATGTTCTCAATCAGGGCGCTCCCGTGAAGGTGACCGCGTCCATTGGTGCCACCCTGGTCCAGGACGACGACACGGTGGAGACTATTGTGGAGCGGGCTGACAAGGCGATGTATGCAAGCAAAATGGGCGGGAGAAACAGAGTAACCGGCTCATTTACTCCGCTCAACCTGTGACGGTGGTTCCAAGGAGGTCCCATG
Organism: Myxococcota bacterium; assembly: GCA_018821745.1. Taxonomy (GTDB): domain Bacteria; phylum Myxococcota_A; class Polyangia; order HGW-17; family HGW-17; genus SZUA-580. The sequence continues at coordinate 1,094 of JAHJLU010000855.1, forward strand.
GAGTGCCCCAGTATTGAAAAGAACAAGAAGATGTGCAACTGCACCTACCCCTGCTCCCGCCACGGCAAGTGCTGTGAGTGCCTGGCCTACCACCGCAAAAACGGAGAGCTTCCCGCCTGTTATTTTACACCGGCCCAGGAGAAGACCTACGACCGATCAGTAGCCTACTACTGTCGCGTCAACGGTATTTAGGATCATCAGCTTCGAGGAATGTCACCTGGGGGCCGAATTGTGCTATACTTTCACGCGAGGTGCTGCCATGAAAAATATGCTCTGGGTCTTGTGGCTTTTTCTATCCGTTGCGTGCACTTCCAGCTCCGGTGACGGGTGGAATAACGCCAATAACACCAACAACGTAAATAACACCAACAACGTCAATAACATCAATAACAGCAACAATATCAATAATTCTAATAATGTTAATAATTCCAACAATATTAATAACATCAATAACACCAACGTGATTGACACCGACGGTGACGGGGTCCCCGATGACAAGGACCCCTGTCCCCTGGATAATCCCGATGACTCCGACGGTGATGGTGTCTGTGACACCGACGATCTCTGTCCCGGGTACAACGACAATATCGACGGCGATTTTGACGGCGTCCCCGATTTCTGTGACCCCTGTCCCTACGATAACCCCGACGACTCCGACGGTGACGGAGTGTGTGACTCCATCGACCAGTGTCCCGGCGGGGACGACTCCCTTGACTCCGATGGTGACGGCGTTCCCGACTTCTGTGATGTGTGCAGCGGCGACGACACCGTCGACTCCGACGGTGACGGGGTGCTGGATTGCCTGGATCCCTGTCCCCTGGATAATCCCGATGACTCCGACGGTGACGGCGTCTGTGACACATCCGATCTCTGCCCGGGAGGCAATGACAATCTCGATGCCAACGGGAACGGGATCCCCGACGAGTGTGAAGATGTCCAGCCCGGGATCTACGAGTACACCCGCATTCCCCTCGGTGGCATGGCTGCGGGGGTCAGCGTCGCCTTCCATCCCGACAACAGCTACTTCGTGGTCCTCGAGTACACCAACCGTATTCACATCTACGATGTGGCGACCGGTGACTTCTCCACCATCGATCTCAACCCCGGGGGAGGCAGCTATATCTATTTCAGGGACATCGCCTTTGATCCCACGGGGAGCTACGCGGTGATCGTGGGCATGAGCACCCAGACCAGCCAGCACGGTGTGGCCTTCAGGTTTGATGATGCTGCGTGGCGGCTCGCAAAGCCTGCAACCACAGGGGTTGTTACCGCCTATCCCCTCACAGGAGTGACCAACGTTCTGGATTACACCGCCGTGGAGTTCGATCTCTTTGAGGAGGTTCTGCTCCTGGGTCACAACGCAAACCCCAGCAACCGCATCATGTACCTCATCTCCCTCGACCCCATCACGGGGACGGCCTCCTATTTCTATGCCCACAATGTGGGGGCCGATGCGGTGGATATGACAGCGGCCAAAAACGTTTATGGCGATCCCGGTGTGTTCATTGTGGGGGGACCCTCCGGCGAGTTTACGGCATTTTATACGGAGGTGACGGGGACGCCCGAGTTCACCGATGGC
>JAHJLU010000856.1 GCA_018821745.1 Myxococcota bacterium
CACCCTCCTCAACGACGAGCTCGCCCAGCTCGTGGTCAAGGGAAAGGTAGATCCTCTGGAGGCCATGAGCCGGGCCATGGACAAGGTTGCCCTGGAGAAAATCTTCGAGAAACTCACCATCTCCGCCCCCTGACGCCTTTGCAGGCCAGTTGGTCCGTGAACAATTTTGATCTGGACATGGGGGCCCGGACCAAATACCATGTGCGCATTCACATGGCCCGTATAGGTCTTATTTAAGGAGTGAAAAATGAAAAAACTTGGTCTCGTAATTTTGATGATTTCCGCACTGAGCATGGTTTCCTGCAAAAAGAAATCTTCCGATTCTTCTGACTCCGGAGCCAAATCCGCAGCAGCGTCCGCAACGGCACAAAAAGAGCTGGGCTTCAAGCCCCTCACCGTTGTCTCCGTTAATGTGCAGTCCCTCGTGAAATCCGAGTGGTACGGTTCCATAAAAGACAAAATTGAGGGCGCAGTCACCAAAGAGCTGCCCTGTGCCAAGGAATTTATTTCCAGTGCCAAGAATATCGTCTTTTTGGCCGATGACTTCATGGGTGGCAAAAAAGGTTCCGCAAGCACGAAAAACGCCAAGGCATACCTGGCTGTAGAGGGCATTGATTTCGACAAAATGCTCGCCTGTGCCAAGACCAACAAAAAGGCAAAAATCACCGAGGCAAAACTGAACGGCAAAACTGCCTACCTCATGCACGAAGATGATGAAGACTCCTATATCTTCAAAGGCGCCAACAACACCTTCGTCCTCGTCTCCAAAGCCCTCTCCCCCAAAGTCGTCCCCGGCACCGGCATCCTTGGCAAAGGCGATATCAAATCCTTCACCAGCTCCAAAGCCCTCGTCTTCTCCTTTGCGAAGATTGAAGATGTCACCGACGCCATTGGTGACGTAGACATCTCCAACGGCCTCGTGGTCAATTTTTCCGGCAAAGTCGGAGACGCCAAAGAGCTGGACAAAATGATGAAGCAGTATGAACAAGTGCAAAAGAACCCCGCAGCGCTCCCCATCCCCAACGCCGACAAACTCCTCAAGAGCGTCAGCGTAAAGCGCAGCGGTTCCAAAGTCACCGTCTCCGTTAACCTCTCCAAAGCCCAGGTTAAAGAGCTTATCGGCATCGCCCAGATGTTCATGAGCAAAATGTAGTTCCTGATTCCCTCCCCTCTCCCCGTTCATACAATCAAAAAAAGAGGCCCAGCCCAAAGGGCCAGCCGTGCCACAACCCAACAGGAAGGCTAACCGTATCTGTCGTCCGTGCGCCCCCCATCGTCCGTGCGCCCCCCATCGTCCCGATTCTCACTCGTTCCTGCGCAGGCAGGAACCCAGGACTCCCCCATGAGAAGACTTCTGCGTAAGGGTTTTCATGTAAACTCCGTGTGCAACGAAACCCCACCACCCTGAATATCTGCTTCGGTGGATTCCTCTCCTGAAAGCATGCAGGAAGAAAGAAGGAATCCAACAGCAAATTCTCTCATGATATCACTCCTTAATAAACAACCTTGGCGCATCTGAACCCTATTGCGGTCGAGAAAGTAGTACTAACTCCAACTCTTGAGAGAATGCTATACTCGGTCGAAGAGGCATGTCCGAAGTGTTTCCCACGTAGGGTAAACATCGAATCATCATTTTCGAAGTAAGGATTGAGCTCTTCGCACGTTAAGTGGTAGTCCTCGACATACCGATCTGCGGTAATCTCCGCAACCCCATACCCCATTTGTATGGCCCCGTAATAGGATTCATCCCTATCAGCCCAGAATTCCACGGATTGCATCCCTGAATTGGACAAACAGTCTGGCATGCTCCAGTCGGTGCAAACCGCCAGATCATCACCCCATGGATGCATCACTGTACGGGGATAGGGGCCCCGAGCAGCCTTCATCCACTCAGCTTCCGTGGGGAGGACTCTGCCGCCATCCCACTCACAGAACGTGACAGCAGAATGATAGTCCACGATTGCGGGGAAGTTATGGTAGTCGTCATCAAAGAAATCAAAATCACCTACAGCAACACAAGCTCCCGCCTCGATACACTCACGGTACCGCCTCCTTGTCACCTCATATTTGTCGATGAAATAGGGGCTGAGGTACACAATATGCATAGGCCTATGTTTAGGACGGATATAATATTCATCACTGTCTGTCCCCATGTAGAAGGGTCCCGCCGAAATGCAGATTTCATCCTTGTAGTCATAAAAGCCCGAAGCATCTACCGTGCCCTCTCGAGCTATTCCCTCGCAGTCTGTAAAGCATTCCCCACTATCCTCCCAAACACAGGCATCGGAACAAGCAATGTGCCTGATTGCACCAAGCGGAGTGCAGTCGTCTGTAGTGCCTGATATGGTACCAGGAATACATTCACCGGGATTCGCACACTCACTCCAGTCAAGCCAATTACACTGTGTGTCGCACATTCTTGTTTGACTCCCGCAGAACCCACACTCCTGGTCACCTTCTTCGCCGGGCCGACACTCACCCTGGTCAAGGCACTCGTCGACCATGCCCCACTGATAATCGCTGCCGCAGTGCTGATAGCCCCAGCCACAGTTGCCACACTCGTGCTCACGGATAGCGCCGGGCTCGTTACACTCACAGGTGGTCTCGGCGGAGCAGGTGGACCATGTGCCATCGGTGAGACACATCTGGGTCCCTTCGTCACAGGCGCTGGTGCACACCCTCACGGTCTCAAGGACCACGTTCTCGTCGGTGTCGTCACAGTCGAGCTCAGCTGGGATCCCGTCGCCATCGGCGTCGGTGTGGCATACATCTTCGTAGCAGAGG
>JAHJLU010000857.1 GCA_018821745.1 Myxococcota bacterium
CAACGCTATTTGTCCGACCGGGGACATTGTCTTAAGCGAGACCTTCGACGGCACCACCATCCCCACGGGCTGGGTCGTTGAGGACGGCTCCACCGATGGCGAGACCTGGTACAACGCCGGTGGTTACATGATGGCCGACAGCGACGCCGCTGGCAGTGGTGTTCACCTGGTGGAGGGGCTGATCACTCCAGCCATTGATCTCTCCGGATATTCCACGGTCCTCCTCAGTTTTGAACTGGACTACAATTGCTTGACCAGCGACCGCCTCTATGTTCAGGTGAGCACCGACGGCACCGCTTACACCACTGTGAAGACCTACAGCGCAGACTTCTATGGCCTTGAAAGTCTCGACATCTCGGCCGATGCAGCCGGTCAGTCCACTGTCTATGTCCGTTTCCTCTATGACGACTTCTCCACTTGGGCGTGGGAGGTTGTACTGGACAACGTTATAGTCGAAGGGATGTAACTGCTCTCCTCCCCTGCCGCAGCCGCGGCAGGGTCCTTCTCTTTTTCCCTCAGAAAAATAGCCAAGCCACTTTGCGGGATCCTTCCCCCGGGCCAGGCGAATATTCTTGTCGCCCGGGGTGCAGTCGCTGACCCGGGTTACGGCGTATATGGCCTTGGGCTCCGTATCATCACAGTCTTCCCTGGGACCACAGTCGTACCCTGGGACCGCAGTCGTACCCTGGGACCACAGTCGTACCCTGGGACCGCAGTCTACCTTGGGACCGCGGGCCTCCTGCCCGCAGTCTTCTCATCTCTTTGCCTCTTTGTTTGAGCTCGCTCTGGGCATCGAATCGGTGAGTCTGAAAGTCAGAGGATATTGCTGTATTTCACCATCAAATTATAGAAGATGGACGGTGTAGATGGGGTTTGGGAGGTGAAGGGAAACAAAGACTGCGGACAGGAGGCCCGCGGTCCCGGCCTAGTGCCTGGATCTGCTGGCCTCGTGGCCGAGGTAAATGTAGGCGAGGGTGGAGGGGATGCGGATACAATCGGCGCCGAAGACCAGATTTCCGATGAGGATGTTCTTCTTCGTGCCGAGCGTGCCGTAACTCCAGCTCCCCTTCTCGTATTTTTTCAGGTAGCTCACCGCCTGCTTCATGGCGGCCACGATGCTCGTGCGCTTCTTCAGGATGGGCAGAGCCATGGCGTCACCCATAATCTTGGTGACCAGTGTGGCCATATTGGCGCCGTAGATGCCTGAGTAGGAGAGCCCCTCCTTGGGTTTGTAGTTACCGGGGAATCCCCCTTTTTCTTTGGCGATGGCGGCGATCTCCCGGGCAGTGCCGGAGGCGCCCAGGGAGTAGAGAATAACCTCGTTCTGGAGGGCGATGGAGAGCTCGATGCGGTTTCCGAGCATCATTTTTACCATTTCCATCTCCTGGCGTGAGAGGGAGGCCGCTTTGCGGAGTTTCTCGCTCCACTTGACGGTGATGGTGACCGTGGCGCCCGAGACCTTCCCGAAGCGTTTAGTTGCGAAGCCGAAGGCCACCATCTTCTTGAGCGCCTTCATCTTCTTCGCTTTGTGGGGGGAGAGTGCTTTGGCCAGGTTCTGCGGGAGCATGTCCTTCATAATTCCCATGGCCTTGCCCAGGATCTCCTTGCCCTTGCTTTTGTCATTCAGGGAGAGGGCTCCGCTGAGCAGGAATTTTCCCTTCACCAGCCGAAGGGAGGAGGCATGGTATCCGGACCATGCTGCCACGATGTCTTTGGCGCGCGCGCCCTGTTTGAGCATATATTCAATGAGTTTCTGTTTATTACTGGAAGGTTTCCTGATCTTGAGAGCCTCGAAGAACTTGTTGTACTTATCAACGATATAGCCAAACAGCGCCGGGTCCATGCCGTCGAGGAGGAAGGCCCCGGCGTCCCTGGCGATGAACCGTGAGAGACGATCGGCGGTCTTCGGTTTGAGCACCGCCTTGGCCAGGAGCGACTTGGGAGCCGAGATGAAGCGCTTGAAGCCCGTAAACTCGTAGACACTGCCCACGGGTTTGTGGGCTACAAAGGAGAACCAACTCAGATCAGCTACATAGCCCCGGACTATCCCCCGAAGGGAGCCGAAGATGTGTCGCACGGGGCGGCGGATCTTTCTCCAGAACAGGGACATATCACTGACCGAGAAGGCAAAGGAGGCCTTGTCCGCGGCGCGGAAAGATCCCAGGGAGAGGGCCATGCCCGGCACCAGGAAGTTGATGTCGGTGGAGAGGAGCACGTATCCGTCTTTGTGGTACAGATAGACCGAGCCCTTGCGGGAGTTGTTCATGACGCCCTTTTGGGAGATCTCCCCACCCCAGCTCGCGGAGGTAAACACGCCAAACTCACCGCGGGAAACGCGCTGGAGGAAACCTTTGAGATCCATGGGTTTAAAGAAGGCCAGCTCATGGAACTTTCGGGTCTTGTCACCCCGCACGCCGCCATACAGGATTCCCCCGTTAATGGGCACGGTGTCAAAAAAGTCGCGGAAGGTCCGGGCTCGCATCCCCTTGACCGAGGCGATCAACTCACGCTTCATCTCTCGTTTTACCTGGGAGGCCCCCATGCTCAGGGTCATCTTGATGGTGGTGGGGACAGGAGAGTCCGCGTCGTGAATACCCTTGAGGAAGAAGCTGTCAATGTACTCAGAGAGCCCGTTATTATAGAGGGAGAAGACGGTCTTGTCCGCCAGGTCCCGCTTTGAGATGCCCGTGGGCAGATCCCCCAGGCTCGGGGTCTTCACGGTATTGGGAAGCGTCGGCTCGGTTTTCCCGCCCCGGGGAGTCGGGGTGGTGTCGGGAGCAGCCTCCTGCTTTTTCGGTGTGCATGCGACGAGGGCGAATATGGCAAACAAGGTAAATATTTTCATGATTACAAACTCCTGGGACCAAATTGATTGTTTCAACGGGGAGACTATACCACACAAAATGCTTCTGAATAATCTGAAATTATCCCCCCCTCCTTTGGGAATTTTCCCAGACCACAAGGTCCCCTCACCCAGGAGATTCTGTTTCAACCGGAAAAACCATCCCCTATTGCCTTTCAATCATTGGCTGTGCAAACCTGAACCCTCGTTTGCAGTGCACAGCCTTGGCAGATCTTTTTCAACACAGCGCAGCGGGTTTGAACGCCAGGCCGCGGGCTACTGGAACTGGGCGGCACCGTCGACCTCCAGCTCTGCCTGGACAGCGGGGAGCTCATCTTCGAGGATCTGCCCGTCCACGGCCTCGATGCGTATGCGAACAGGGTCAGCGCCAAAGCCCCCAGAGTCGATGAAGTAGTTGTAGTCCTGCCGGGTCGTGGAGTGCCAGGTAGTGCCGTCGGTGGACCACTTCAGGGAGACGATGGGCAGTCGGTGATTGCGGACCTGGATGGCGGTCCACCACTGGTTGGCGCCGTCTTTGTACTTGTAGGACACGGGCCCGGTGGTGTCGCAGGGGACGAACTGCCAGGTGATATCCACACGGCCCAGCTCGTGGGCGGCGATTTTGTCGAAGGCCTGGGGGCTGAGATCCAGGTGCCCGTGGTGGCACTCGGGACAGAGGTCGACGATGCGCACCCTCACGGAGCCGCTGGGGCCCGTGACGTCGGCGCAGGCGCCGCACCAGCTGCTGCCGGCCCACTGCTCGGCGTTGAGCGCCGCCACGTCAAGGTCGCCCGGGCTGGGATCGAACATGCAGGCTCCGCTGCCATCGGCGAAGTCGTAGTAGGTCGCCACCCCCGTGACGGTCTCGCCAAAGGCAGTGGAGGAGCCGTCGCTGTCTGTGCACCCCGCCGTAAGGATGGCCAGGCTGAAAATAAGGGGCGTGAAGGAGAGTGCTCTCATGGTGTTGGTCCCTGGGGCGTGGGTCGCCCGTTGAAACGTCATTCATGTGGTGTTGTGACCATATCACCATACCGTCTTTTCTCCAAAGGAAAGAGTCCGGGGCAGGCAACGGTGAGCCTCCCCTCGTTAA
>JAHJLU010000858.1 GCA_018821745.1 Myxococcota bacterium
GACCGATGCCCTCGTAGAGGCCATCTACAGCGGAAAATACCAGTATCTGAGGGTCAATTACGCAAACGGCGATATGGTCGGACACACGGGAGTGTTCCGCTCCGCAGCCATGGCTGTTGAGGCGGTGGATCTTGCGCTGGAACGGATACTGAAAGCGGTTCAGCGTACGGACGGAGTCTGCTTGATCACCGCGGACCACGGCAACGCGGATGAGATGTTCATGGTTAAAAAAGGGAACGTTCAGTGTGACCCAGATGGAAAACCAGTCCCAAAAACATCCCATACGCTGAACCAGGTCCCCTTCATTCTCTTTGATCCCCGTGGCCAATTGACCCTGGATCAGCAAATCCCCACTCCGGGGCTCGGCAACAACGCAGCTACGGTATGCAACCTCCTGGGTTTCGAGGCACCTGGTTTCTACCTCCCGTCACTGGTCAAGCTCCATCCCTGAAACGACATGGCAGTCTCATTATAGAGGGAAGCTCTCACTCAAAGTGTTTTCCAACGCTGATTACAGCCTGCCCCCTTGTCAACAACCGGCAAATTATTCCCTCCCCGTGGTTTATTTGTGCGGAAAAATTCAGTTCAACGTAGACTGAATGGCCAAAAAATTGTATGAAGAAGCACCCTTTCACCCTTGATTCGGTTGGAGGAATCATGAAAAATGTAGAAGCCTTTATTCGCCCAGAAAATATCGAAGAAGTTCTTGAAAACATGGCCCTTCCAGGTGCCCTTGCCCTTGCCGGCGGGACCACTGTCAGCCTGTCTAAAGATCCCAACGTCCTGCGCCTTGTGGATCTGTCGGGGGTGGGGGCCCTCAAGGCCATTGAAGTAGACGACGACAAAGTGGTCCTGGGTGCGATGGTCACCATGACCGATATTCTTCAGACGGAGATTCCACTGCCTGCGGCGCTTCGTCTCGCGGCGAGGGCCGTGTCGTCAACCCCAATCCGTAATATGGTCACCATTGGTGGAGAGCTTGCGCGAGGTGTATACTGGACTGATCTTCCCGTCGCGCTGCTGACCCTTGACGCCACCGTCAAGGTCTGCTCTTCAGCCTCCAGCAGACTGGTCCCCGTGCGGGAACTCTACAGGGAGCACCCTTCCAAAAATCTCGCTCCCGGCGAGATCATTACCAAGGTGTATCTCCCCAAGGGCCACACGAAGAGCAGCTTCATCAAGTTTGCCAAAACCGAAGTGGATTACGCGATGCTCAACGTGAGCGCCACGGTCCAACTCTCTGCAGACGGGATTTTCGAAAGGGTCCAGGTGGCCATAGGGGCCGTAACCCCTCTCGCCGTGCCGCTGGTGGCAGTGGAAGAGTTCCTCGTGGGCAAAAAGATTTCTAAAGAGACCTATGCCCAGGCTGCCCAAATCGCCGCTCAGGGGTTGAAGTATCGAAAAGACTTCCGAATTTCCAGTGAGTACCAGACAGAGATGGTCCTGGTGCATGTTGCAAGAGTTATTGAAAATGCTGTCAGTGCAGCAGGGGAGTAAATAATGATATCAATCTCATTCGTTGTAAATGGACAGTATTTTGACGATATCTCTGTGGAACCCAATCAGACCCTCCTGGATTTCCTCCGCGAGCTCGGAGTAAAATCCGTAAAAAAAGGATGTGGCGAAGGTGACTGCGGCGCATGCGGGGTTATTATAGACGGCATCTATGTCAAGAGCTGTCTCGTCCTGGCCGCACAGGCCAATGGCCGTGAGATTCTCACGGTAGAGAGCCTGGGCACTGTGGAGGAGCCACACCCGCTCCAGGTCGCCTTCGTGGATGAGGGGGCTGTTCAATGTGGTTATTGCATTCCCTCTATGCTGCTGGCAGCCGAGAGACTCCTCAACCGTATCCCCGATCCCGACGAAAACGAGATCCGTCAGGCCCTCGACGGTAATCTCTGTCGTTGCACGGGATATGTAAAGCAGATCAGTGCAGTGCAAAAAGCCGCCCAAATGATGATTGCACCTGAAACCGTGGCCGTTCCCGTCACGTCTCCGTATAGC
>JAHJLU010000859.1 GCA_018821745.1 Myxococcota bacterium
CGCCCTGGGAATTGGCCTTGAGCCCTCCCAGTTTGATTCCAACGGAGTCCCCGACTGATTTTAGGTCCGTGCATTGAGAATTACCAATAATGGCGAAAAACAACTGAGCCTGGATGTTGTGCACCCATGATAAATGTTGGTAATAATAAAACTATGAAAACATTTTTATTGAGTTTTGTTGCCTTGTTCATTTTGTCGAGTTGCTGTCATTGCAGCAGGAATGGGGCAACGCAGCCAACTCCCTCACCCCGTAAAGCGCAGGGTAATAAATACGGGATGAATCCCGATAACATAAAGAATACGGAGTTGACTGTGTCTGAAATGGTTCCTGATGGCGTGACTGTTCACCGGCGATATTATCACGCCTTTGTTCTCGATGGCCGTACGGTAAGATTGACTCATGTCGAATATGGTCGCTTCCACGACTGCGATTCCGGTTGCTTCGCCAGTCACATCTGTGCCATTGAGGACGGCGGTCGTGTGGAACTGATGTATGCCTTTTGGACTGAGAATCACGAGGCGCCGAAGGTTTTCAAAACTGAGTGCCCTGACAAGGGGGACTATCCCGAAACGTGGCCCGACTGTGTACCGAAGGGGCTGAAACATCCACTTCTGGCAACAGGTGAATTCTATAAATTCGCGAAGAAGGAGGCGGGTCGAGGGCCTTTCAGATTTTGCGTGAATCGTTTCGCACACGACGACCCTGAAGGAAAGATGGGCTTCAATCCCCTTAAAAAATGAGTATTCCAATCCAGTTAATTGCCAACAATGTTGAAAAAACTATCCCCTTAACAATCCACGCTTTTTCCGCTAAGAATCAACCATGAAAAGAATCGCTTCACCTTCATGTCTGTTTCTTCTGATCCTTCTCGTAATCGCCTGGTTCCCGGGATGTGATCAGGACCGCTCAGAGTGTAAAACCAGCCAGGTCAGGGATGGGACCACCGTTTGCGGGCTCAACGATGAAGGGGTCTTCCTGCAGGCCTGCGAGCAGGGGCACTGGGTCGACACCCAGACCTGCACCGGAGAAGACGAATGCACCGAAGACTCCACACAGGTTGGCCAGACACCCTGCAATGACACCGGATTCCTGTTTCAGGAGTGCACCAGTGGCACCTGGGCCGACACCTCCGAATGCTCCGTGGCTTCCTCGTTGGAGATGCCGTTGCTCGCAGCGGGACAACACCTGGGCATGATCACCGGTTTTGAGCTGCTGCCGTCCCAGACCCGGACCCTCTCGGAAAACGGCCGGGCGCAGGCCGTTGCCCGGGGAATGTCCATCGGACGGGTGCATCTGGACTGGAAGGATCTGGAACCCACCCGGGGCGTGACCTACCGAAACAATCTGGAGGCGCCGCTGCTGGCGCTGGAGAATGAGGGCCTGCAGAGCTTCGTCGCCATCTATGTGGTGGATACCGAGGGAGAGGATCTGTTGCCGGCGGATCTTTCGGGACTTCCTCTGGACAGCCCGGTCGTACAGGAACGGTATCAGGAGATGCTGGACTGGGCAGTGCCCCTGATCGTCGAGCACGGGGGATTTGTGCTCTCGGTTGGCAACGAGCCCGATCCCCACCTGCTTGAACATCCGGAAGATACGGCGGCCCTTGCGGGGTTTATCGCGGCTGCACGATACCATGTCCACACGCTGGAATCCCAATTGGCTGTCACCATCACGCTGACGCTGGATTCCCTGACGGCTGCGCATGGTCCGGTGCTCATAGCTGAATCGGATGTGGTGACGTTCAACTATTACCCGATAACCTTTTCCCCCACGGTTTTGGTGACGGACACCTCCATGAGCGCTGTGCAGGAGATGATCGACGCGATGCTGGCAGCCGCAGGGGAAAAACAGGTGCTGATTCAGGAGCTTGGCTGTCCGGCGGGCTACGACGACGTGGAATCGCTGATCGGTTCCAGCGAGGCGATACAGGCGGGGTTTCTCGCCAACGTGGTCGAAGTCATGACGCAAAGACCTGCATTGAGAGCCGCCGTCTGGTTCCAGCAGGTGGATTGGTCCGCGGATCTGGTTGCCTATTACACCGAGATTTTTGAACAGGAGGGGCTGCCGCCTCTTTGGATCGACGCCTTCGAGGAGTTCCTCCGTACGGTGGGGTTTCTGAAATATGAGGATGGAGCGGAACGGACCCCCGGGTGGGAGGCGTTCCTCAGCGCCCAGGATTTGCTCTACTCCTCAAGAAACGAGTGAACCGTCAAACCCCAGAAAAATCGAATGGGACCACAAAATCGGGATGGGAAAAGGCACTTGGCACAAGGCAGAACATGCGGGTTGAGTCTCCCGCAGCTAAAAGGGGCTCATGGCTTCTTTGCCGCGCTCTTTAGGAGCAGCTCCACTCCCTTGACGTGCAGCCCGGTGGTCTTCTCCAGTTGGGCCTGGAGTTTGGCGGGTGACTGTTTAAACAGCGCCGTGTCGAGGGGGAGCATGATTACGTCGTTGCCCCGTGCGAAGAGCACCGTGGTGCCTGCTCTGTTGAATTGGGCAATAGACTGACTTGGAACTCACACTGACGCCGAAGTGTGTCGGAAATAGATTCGAAGATGTATTTAGCGTAAAACTATAGCCAGGTGGTGATAGGTGTCGGGATAAG
>JAHJLU010000860.1 GCA_018821745.1 Myxococcota bacterium
AGCACTCGTGTGGGGCAGCCTGCACTATGGCGTCATGGGAGCGGCGTGGGTCCATCTGGCGATGTCCATCATCGCAGAGGACTTGTCAATGGCGATGATTCGAAGAGACGTGTCGTGTTTTCTCAGGATTTCCAGGGCGGGATACCCGGTCCCGCAACCCACATCGAGGAGCATCCCCTTTTCCGGGATTTGGAGGAGTCTAAGGAGCAACTTGCCAAATTTGCTGCTGAAAATAGGTATGATTTCAGCATCATAGACTTTTGCCAGTTTTTCTTGTTGGCCGGTGCTACCCAAAATTCACCTCCGGCAGGGGTGGCTGGCACCCCTTCGCAAGGGATTGTGTGGTGGAAATTATATCACTTTTTCCAGTTTCCCGGATCCACCACGGTGTAAAGGTGGTATCACGAATTGGGAAAATCCACAAGGCTCCATATCAATATACTACCCCACTGTGAGGGGAAATGGAACTGCCCCGGAGAGTGGAGAGGGCGGATAAAAATATTGACTTGGTGTGGGTTATCCACTATATGTGCGTGGTTCCCTGGTGGGGTTCCTGTTCAGGGAGCCGACTCCACGGTTTTTTTTATGGTACAGAGCGGCTTCTTAGCTGTGTCTCTGTCTTTTAGGAGGTACCCAATGGGCGTATCAAAAAACAACCCGAATGCTCGTGATAACCAGAAATTGGTCGTTAGCTGCCCCGAATGTGACAGCGAGATGATGCTTATTAAAAAAATACCCGGCGGCATGGTATATCTGTGCCCCAAAGACAATAATACCTATCCGATTTTCAGAAAATCCTATCAGGATCTCCCCCACAAGTGGGTTCGCAAGTAAGCGACTTAAGGGGAGCGGTCAACACCGCATTCCATCCTGTTCATTAAAGGATTGCCCAAAGGGGTGGACACACGTCAATAAAACTGAAACAGGGGAGATCTGCCCGTTGTCACCGGCGGAGGAATTTGTCCTGGTGTACCCCGTGACAGCGATGTCGGGGACCAGGTCTGACGGAGGCTACTTCGAGAGGATTGTGAGAGTGATAAGGGTCCATGAGACCCCGTAGGCGAGACCGAAACTCATAACGGGCGTGAAGAGCCAACCAACCATGATTTTCCCGAGGGTTCCCACATTGATGGTTTTGGAACCCTTGAGGAACCCGACCCCGAGAACAGCACCCACCACCGCCTGGGACGTTGATACCGGGACACCCACCATGGCGTAGATATGAACAGTCACCGCTTCCGCCAGGACAACAACGAGGGCGGTGAAGGCGCTGAGCTTGACGATCCCTTCCCCCACAGTCATCATTACGGAACGAGAAAAGGTGATGACCCCCAGCCCGATGGAGAGTGCTCCGATCAGTGCGCCCATCTGGGCGGAAATCTGTCCCGAAGCTACAAAGGGGCCTGTTACGTTGGCCACATTGTTTGCCCCCAACGCGTAGGCGCCATAACTGCCTGCGGCCATGAGAGACATTCGCAGCACCCGGTCATAGGTAAACAACGATAAATCGAGGAAATTCAGGATATGTCCGATTATCTGGTAGATGATAATGGCGGCAAGCATCGCGCCGATGGGAGTCCCTATCCAGCACAGGACAACCTTGGTGAGGCCACCCCATTGAACGTTTCCGTAGAGCATCCCCACTCCGAGCATGGAGCCGACCACCGCCTGGGACGTTGATACCGGGAGACCCAGAATAGTCATGAACATGACCGTGAGACCGGCGGTGAGGGAGATGATAAAAGCAAAATTGACACCATAGTTGGAGAGCTTGGAATAGGTGAGCATTCCTGCAGCACCTTCCAGCATGGCGCCCAACAGGACAAACGCAGCACACAGGAAGGCCGCTGTCCAGAATTTGACCATCCTGGAAGCCACAGCGGTTCCAAAAACATTTGATGCATCGTTTGCGCCCAAGGACCAGCCGAGAAATACACCGGAGATTAATTGCCACATGGGGAAATCCTTGCTGTGAGATGAAGGGGTATTTTCATGCTGTCACTCAAATCCGCCGCTTTATGGCGATGATGCTCAGGCGGTCCACGGTGTTCTGGCAACGATTGGAGATGGAGCCGATGTTGGAAATTATTGCCTTTTGCTGCTGTTTCTCGGCCAAAGAGAGGTCCGAGGCAAAGAGTATGATCTTCATTTTCTCCTCAATCCGATCCGAGGCGCTCTCTTTTTCGTCAATCTCCTTGTCGATATAGAGGGTCTCCCTGGGATTGTTGTTGATGGCATCTACGGCTTTGGTGATGAGAATGTATGCTTCCATATTAATATTTGTAAGCTTTTTGTATTTTTCTTTGAGAAACTCGGGAATGACGGGTTGCTCGATGGAGAGGGTGGCCAGGACATCCTCCGCCGCTGAGGGGATCCGATCCAGTGACTCGAGCATCCCGAGGACGTCACCCCTTGACTCGGGCAACAGCGCTTTGCCA
>JAHJLU010000861.1 GCA_018821745.1 Myxococcota bacterium
CGAGCAGCTCAAGCGGCTCAACACGGACCACATTGACTTTTACATGCTCCATGCCCTGGGGGTGCGCACCTGGCCCAAGATGAAAGAGCTGGAGGCCTTCTCCTTTCTGGAGCGGGCCAAAAAAGACGGCCGCATCCGCCACGCTGGGTTCTCCTTCCACGACACAGGGGACCTGTACCTCAAGATTGTTGACCACTGGGACTGGGACTTTACCATGATCCAGTTCAACTATATGGATGAGCAGTACCAGGCAGGCCGGGCCGGGCTGGAGCGGGCCAAAAAGAAGGGGATGGGGATTGTCGCCATGGAACCCCTCCGTGGCGGGCTCCTGGCACGCCCGCTGCCCGAGGAGGCACAGAAGGTATTCGACGCTGCGGAGCCCAAACGCACCAACGCTGAGTGGGCGTTCCGGTGGCTGTATAATGACCCCGGCATCCATGTGGTGCTGAGCGGCATGAGTGCCATGGCCCACGTGAAAGAGAATATTTCGGTGGCGCGCACGGCGCTGCCTGGCACCATGTCCGCGGCGGACCTCTCCAAGGTAGCGTCGGTACAGAAGGTGTTCCAGAAACTCAAGGCAGCCCCCTGCACCGAGTGCCGCTACTGTATGCCCTGCCCCTTCGGCGTTGACATTCCCAAGAATCTCATGCTCTTGAACGATTATTATATTAATCCTAAAGACAAGCGGGACCACATCCTGAAACGACGCTACAAATCACAGGTCCCCGAAAAACAGAGCGCCAAAATGTGCACCAGCTGTGACAAATGCTTAAAGCGCTGCCCCCAGAAGATTCCCATTCCCGCAAGAATGAAAGAGATCGTCAAGCTCCTCGGGTAAGCCCCCCATCGCCATCCGTCAGATATCGGGGGGGATAGTCGCTTCTTCTTTCCAACTGATCTGCCTATTCTGACTCGTTCGTCCCCACCGCGTGCATAAATATTTTCCATTTGAGGCGGAAGCATATATACTTTGGATTCTGTCATTCAAGGAGCACCCTATGACTGAATTGGAAAAGCGCAGCGCCAAGGCCCCCTCTGATGGCGACGGGATTGATGATATCCACGCGGGTGAGGCACAGTTCGCCGATACCTCCGGCGCGAACCCGCTCCGTGATGGCTGGCCAATGGGGACCGAGCTTGCGGGCAAGAGCGCATATCCACCACGCTCCAAAGAACTCTTCGAGCGGGCGCGCAACAAGCTCATCTCCAAAGATATCAATAAAATTCGGGCACTCTATGGAGAACAGTCATGGGACCTCCACGGGGAGTTTGCCTACGAGCAGGGGAGCCTGCTGGCGCAACTGGGAAAAGAACCCGAGGCGGTCGCCGCCTTTGAGGCGTGTCTGAACGCACAGCCCGGGTTTCTCCCCGCGGTGTGGTCCCAGGAGCGCATCCTGCGAAAAAAGAAAATCCCCGCGGAGCTCATCTCCCTCATGGAGGGGCAGAGCATGGACGGGGAGGAGCCGGCGGTTCTTTCCATCCACAATTATTTTTCGGGTATCGAGCACGAGAAGATCGGCCTCCCCGACATCGCCATGGACTATTACCGGGAGGCGCTCAAGACACCCCATGAGCATTTCCTGCCGCTCTTTGCGGCGCTCACCACGGCGCTCAACCTCGGTCATATCGGAGAGGCCGCCCACTACTGCGCTTCCCTCGCGGGCCATTTTGAAGAGAGCAGCATCAGTTCCGATTTTTTGCTCTTTGCGGGCCACCTGCTCTCACGATCCGGGGCGGAAAATGAGGCGCTGGAGTATCTGCAGGAAGCAATCGCCATCTCCCATGACAACGCCCACGAGGTGTGGTTCGAGATGGAGCGGCTCTCGAAAAAGTCGGGGGACATCAAGACCCAGGCCGAGATACTCCGGGAGCACTGTAAATATCACCTCAGCCGCAACGAACTGACCGACGCGGTCCCCGTGGCCCTGGAGCTCTCCATTCTCATGGAGGGGAAGCTCCACAACCCCTCTGCGGCCATGTCCATCCTGCGGGTCATCAAAGATATCAAGAATTTTCCGTTTTTAGCAGTGCGCCTGGCCGACCTTGCCTGGCGCATGGAGGATTATCCGTGGCTGGAGCAGTTCTGGGGTGATAAGAACTCCTATTACAGCTATTTTGCCCACGCAAAACTGGAAAAACCCTTGCCGCCCATGCACGAGGAGCTCTCCCTCCCCGAGAAGCTGGAGTATCACTGCATTGATCACCTCTCCAGCCACAGGGGCGAGCCCCTGCTCCACGCAGCCCAGCTGTGGGACAACCCGGGCGCCAGAGCGCCGCTCTACCTGGCTGCGGCCACGGCCAACAACCTTCTGGGCGAGCCCTCGTCGCACATCATGGACCGGTACCTCAGCAACGGGTTCGTCACCACCGAGGGATTGTGGCAGGCGCTGTGGGTCTATCTCATGGAAGAAGAGTACCAGGGTCTGGAACAGATCGAGGAGCTGGCACACCACCTCGGAGAAGAGGATCGGGCGGCACTCTTGGGTGAACTCGCGAATCACGCGGTGTTACATGGCCATAACTTTGAGGAGGCGCGGGGAAGCATGCGCCGCGCTCTGGCTATCTCTCGATCGCCCGGGGACCTGATTTTTACCGCACTGCTCACGCTCCATGCCAAGGCCATTGGGGCAGCGCCCCTCATCCTGGAGGCATCGCAGGGAGTCGCAGATCCCTCAGAGGCCACCACTCTTGCCCTCTGGGCCGCCAAGCTCTTCATGCTCCAGGGGGACCGGGAGAATTGCGAGTTTATCCTCAAGGAGCAGATACACGACACCCGGGCGCTGCGTGCCTGGGAGCTCTTCCACCGTGCCTGGTCAGATGCCGCCCCGCTGCAGAGCATGGTCCAGGAGCTGGCCGACCGGGGCGATCCCCGGGCGTCCTACGAGCTGGCGCTGCTCAAGAGCGCCACGGACCCGCAAAAGGCCCAGGAGCTTGCGGAGCAGGTGAACAGACCCGAGGCGCGGTGGCTCGCCACCACCCTTGCCCACGGGCTGGATAACTTCCAGAACTATACGCTGCTCATGGATGTGGCAGCCAAAGACTATCCCGAGGACAAGTTCCTTATCCTGGCCAAGACAGGGCTCGACGCCGAGACAGAGTTCGGGGAGTCTCCCGCGGACTACTATCAGCGGGCCTACGAGAGCTCGCCCCTGGATCCCCTTGTCTATTACCTGTGGCGTCGCGCAACACCACTGGCACAAAGTGACAGCTTCATTGATGCGCGGCCACCCGCCCTCGAGTGGTGGGAAGAGTTTGACAATCAGTTCATCACCACCTGGCACTACGAGCGGGGGGTTACCAGCCGGAACCTCTGGCGGGATGACGCTTCAAAGCCTCTCGTGGTCGCACTCTCACGGCTCCACTATGCCAGAATCAAGGACTGGGATAACTGGGTGCAGACAGTCCCCGGTTCATTTCCCCATCTCCGCTACGAGGCCGCGTCCATTGCGCAGATCGTGTGCGAGCAGCGTGCGTCAAACCCGCCTCTCAACGATCCCGATCTCTTCACCCTGCTCTATCCGCTGCGCACGCCTTCGGCGCACATCGACAAGCTCTTCCCCGACCTCCAGGGGACAGGCACCCCCGAGCGTCTGCACTCGCTGGGACTCGAGCAGGACGGGAACATCAACGCGGCGGCGGCCAAGCGGATTATTGTGGATCAGGCCAACGACTTTTTGCCTGTGGCCCTGACATGGCTGCGCCTCGCAAGGGTCTCAAATCAGCCGCAGATAGTGATTCGCCAACTCGCCATGGCCGCAGATGCCCTGCCCCGGTTCTCGGAGAAGCGCATCTCCATCCTGTGGGAACTGGGCGAAGAGGCCATGGAGCAGGGATTCTCGGAGCTCGCCATTCAGGCATGGCACAACCACTGGATAGAGAGTGAAGAGAAGGGTGCGGGGATCAGGCTCGCCATTCAGACGGCCGTTGCCTCCAACAACCCGATTGTCGCCTCCATCCTGTGGCAAAACTATTCCAGACACGCGGCCCCGGACTATATGGGCGAGATGTTGGCCGCCCACAGCGCGTTCCTCACCTATACGCCCCTCCCCGAGCAGGGGAGTGAGGAGTGGCCCTTCATCCTGGATCCCCTGGCACCACTCACCCCGGTCGAGTACAACGCGCCCCAGTTCGGGACGACCCCCACGACGGGCTCCACTTTTGACTTCATGGTAGCCGATGCGGCCCTGCTGGAAACTCTGGGGTATAAAGAGAACAACCACCACTGGATAATGGAGGCGGCCCGTCTCCAGTTCGCCACGGGAGATATCCCCAAGGGGTATAACCTCCTGTATGCGGTGGAGCCGGAGGAGGGGACCCCTCTTGCGCTGGAGAAAACCCTCCTCACCTTCTCCGCTGCCTGTAAAATGCGGATCAGCAGTGACGCAAACGAGCAGGCAACTGCGCTGGCCCTCAGGGGAATCTCTCCGGCGGCGGCGCTCGCTGCCGAGTTCAGCGTTATCCTCGACGAGCCACCCCGGGGGGATCTGCTGTCCCGGTGGCCCGAGCTGTTCAACCAGAGCAATGTTGACCGCATCGCAGGCCAGCGTGACGAGGCGGCGCTCATTGATGCCCTCACGAGCCTCGGCGCCGCTGACCACGCCATGCACATCATTCTGGCCCGCCTCATGGAGGAGCGTGACCCAAAACTCTCCATGGAAATATACGGCAACTATACGGGGACGCTGTTCGCCCCCTATGTCCGCTTCCGCCGGTTCCTGCTGGCTGACAGGGAGAACAACACCAAGACCCTGTGGGAAGATCTCCACGGCCTCTACAAGGTCGCCCCCCTCCCCTGGCTCGAGCTCGAGATGGTCAAGCGCAACAAGCTCCCCCAGGATCACGGCGACCACCCCCTCGTCCTGTGGGCGGCCGCACAGAAAGGGCTTGTCCCCTACAGGCTCATAGCTGACAAGGTCGTCTCACGACGCCTGGCCGCGCGGTTCACCATGAACCACCTGGCCATCACCGACGATCCCATCGACGCCGAAGTGGTCTCCCTGGATGATGAGAGCTATGAGTGGGAGGCGCTCTGGAAAATGCGCTGCTCCCGGTATGCCCCCCAGGGCAGGCAGGAGATGCTCCACTCCTGGGCCGAGGCGGTCCCCGATCCCGTCATGAACTGGTGGCTGGATCTCCCCCCAATGGAGTCAGGCACTCCCACCGGGCTTATCTCCCTGGTGCTCGTGGACGCCTTCTCCCTGACAAAGAACCTCGACTCCCACCTCAGATCGTGGCTCGAGGTTGTCTCCCCAGTAGTTAAGGGAGCCATTGAGCGGCTCCTGGTGCTGGCGGGGGACCATCGCCCC
>JAHJLU010000862.1 GCA_018821745.1 Myxococcota bacterium
AGACGGGCGCCCTGGGCGGGATGGTCAAATCTCTCTCGGGGAATATCGATATGGCCGACGGCATCTCCTTCCACGCTGTGGCCAGTCTCGTCAGGGAGAAAGACGCCCAGATGGCGGTTACAAGCTTTGAACAGGCCAAAAATATGCCCGGTCTTGGTGATCTGGTTAAGAAAATCTCCCTCTCCCGGAGCGGCACCACCCTCACCACGGGGGGCTCCATCTCCCGGGAGGACATTGAAAATCTCAAGAACAACCCCATGCTCGGTGCACTCATGAGGAAGTAATCCTTCCGCCTGAATCACCCAAATCAAGCATGAGATAATGTTTGATTCCCCCGCCCGGGGATCTCCCCCATTTTCCCTCTTTTATTGTCCACTATCCCTTTCAGCTTGATCTCATATTAAACTTTTGCAAGTAACTAGGACATGGAAATCACTATCGGGCTATTTCACCATCACCCTTAGGAGGGAACCATGAGAGTACTCGGAATCAATGGTCTTGGCAGAATCGGTAAACTCACCCTGTGGCGGCATGTTGCGCTCTCTCACTTCGACAAGATTGTGGTCAATACGGGAAGAGAGGTAGGAAAATCGCTTGAAGATCTAGCCAGTTATCTTGAGAGCGATTCGACCTATGGTCAACTGTCGAGATATCTTTATGGCTTCAAGGGCGACGCCATGCGTCCTGTGGTGAAGGTGAAGAACAGTGAAGAAGGGATCCTGGAGATCAACGGCAAAGAGGTGTGGGTTTTACGGAAAGCCAGAAATCCACGGGAGATATCATGGCATGAGCACCAGGTCGGGGTTGTGGTTGACACAACGGGCGTTTTCACTGATCCAACCAGGGAGCCTGGAGATCCCCGCGGGGCACTGAGAGGACACCTGGAAGGCGGCGCGCGCAAGGTTATCAATTCATCGGCCTTTAAAATGAAAGCTCCCGCCCAGCCCGATGACGCAATCACCATGATCTGGGGGATTAACCACATGGCCTACGATACCCATCAGCACCATGTGATCAGCGCCGCCAGCTGTACCACCACGGCTCTGGCCCATATGGTCAAGCCGCTCCTGGAAGACGCCAGAACCCGCAAGATCCTCACTGCCTCCATGTCCACCATCCATTCGGCGACCAACACCCAGTCGGTCCTCGACAAGGTCCCCGATCGTGACGCGAAGGATCTTCGGAAAAACCGCATGGTCCTCGACAACATCATTCTCACTTCCACCAACGCTGCCAGCGCACTGGGTATCGTTATTCCCGAGATCCAGGAGATTGGATTCCTGGCTGATTCCGTCCGTATCCCCACCTCTACCGTATCGCTGGTGACCCTTAACCTCACCATTCAATCCCAGATCGACGAGGGAGGCGAGAGCAGCGTCACCCGTGAGGTGGTGAACGGGGTTCTCCAGAGTGCCTCTACGGGTTCCCAGAAGGGATCGCTGGTCTTCTCCGAGGAGCAGAAGGTCTCCTCTGATTACAAGGGGGTGGACGCCGCCGTGGTGATCGAAGCCCATGACACCCACACAAGGACAGCCTTTTTGACGCTTGATCCCAAGGCGCTGGGGCTGGATCTTCCCCAGACTCCCATCCTTAAAATCCCCGTGACCCACGCTAAAATCTTCGGCTGGTACGACAACGAGCTGGGATCTTACACCAACAGGCTGGCTGATCTCACGATCTATGTCGACGAACAGCTCGACTGATCGCTCTCACTAACACAAAAGCGCTCTCACCTTTGGAGGGTGCAACTTCCTGTAACATCTGCTTGCCAAATGGTACTTTTGCCCATATATAAGGATTGAGGGGAATTATTAGCCCCCCTCCCCTTATCCGTCTATGCTTTACTGCCCAACCTGCAAAAACCTGTTCCACGACGACGGCGACTCATGTCCCTACGACGGCGCCAAACTGGTGGCTCCCCCCGATGACCGTCTGGGGAAGCAGGTGGGCTCCTATATGCTGCTCAAGGTTATCGGCAAAGGGGGTATGGGCACAGTCTACAAAGCTGAGCACGTCTTCATCGGAAAATTTTTTGCCGTCAAGATTCTCCACCCCAGGTTCATGGAACACAATGAGGTGGTGGACCGTTTTATTTTCGAGGCCCGGGCGGCGGCACGTATCAACCACCCCAATATTGTGGAAATAACCGATTTTGGCTACACGGGTGAGGGGCTTCCCTTCTTTGTCATGGAGTACATGGAGGGCAAGGAGCTCATTGAGTTGATCATGGACGAGTCACCCCTCCCGGTGTATCGGGCCGTCAATATCATGGCTCAGGCGGCCGATGCCCTGCTGGCCTGCCATGAAGAGAACATTGTCCACCAGGATCTCAAACCGGAGAACCTCTTCCTGGTAAAGCGACAGGGACGCCGGAAGTTGATCCATCTGCTCA
>JAHJLU010000081.1 GCA_018821745.1 Myxococcota bacterium
CAGAAGCGGTAGAGAGTGAAACAAGGACCACCCCCATGGCCACACCCGCCAGTATCATAAAACGCCGCCTGCTCCGCCTTGTGCAGCTCAAAGAGCGCGAGCTGGCGCCCTTTCTGTGGTCCTTTCTCTATTTCTTCGCCATCATGTGCACCAACTACATTCTGCGCCCCCTGCGTGACGAGATCGGCATCATGAGCGGTGTTGACAACCTCAAGTGGGTCTTCACCGCCTCCTTTGTGGTGATGCTCCCCATGGTCCCCCTTTTTGGATGGCTCACGGGGCGCTTCCATCGGGCCCGCCTGCTCCCCCTCATCTACCTCTTTTTTGCCGCCAACCTCCTGCTCTTCTATCTCCTGTTCAGGTCCCCCCTCTCGGGAGTCTGGGTCGGCAGGGCCTTTTTCGTGTGGAACAGCGTCTTCAACCTCTTCGTCATCTCCATCTTCTGGAGCTTCATGGCGGACCTCTTCACCCCGGAGCAGGCGGGGCGCCTCTTTGGGGCCATCGCCGCGGGGGGCAGCGTGGGCGCTGTCTCCGGTCCCCTCATCACCTCCCTGCTCGCCACCAGCATCGGCCCTCTCAACCTGCTCCCCATCTGTGTGGCGCTCCTCCTCCTGGCTGTGGTGTGTATAAAGGCCCTCACAAAACATGTGGCCGACGGACCCTCCGCTTCCCCCTCATCCAACGCAAAGCCCCGGGGGCAGGGTCTCTCCGGCAACATCTGCGCCGGAGCTGTTCGTGTGTTCCGGTCCCCCTATCTCATGGGCATTGTGATCTTCATTTTTCTCTACACGACCCTCTCCACCATCCTCTACTTTGAGCAGGCCCACCTTATCCGTGACGCCTTCGCAAGCTCCGGGGAGCGGACCCGGATCTTCTCCCTCATGGATCTGGCCGTTAACATCCTCACCATCAGTGCCCAGCTCTTCATCACCTCCAGAATTGTCAATCGCCTGGGCCTCTCCTTTGCCCTGGCCATCATCCCCCTGCTCCTGGCGGCGGGGCTGATGTTCCTGGGCCTCTTCCCGCTCCTGCCGGTAATCCTGGGCCTCCAGATCATCCGGCGTGCGGGCAACTACGCCATCACGAGACCAGCGCGGGAGATGCTCTACACGGTTGTCCCCATTGAGGATAAATACCGATCCAAAAACTTCATCGACACGGTGGTGTACCGTGGGGGCGATGTCTCCAGCGGCTGGCTCTTCTCGGGTCTCAAGGCCGTGGGGCTCACCCTGAGCGCCATCGCCTTGGTGGCGGTCCCCATAAGTCTGCTCTGGGTCGGCGTAGCCTGGAGCCTGGGCAAAATGAAGGATCACCACCCGGTTACATAAGCCCAATGAGCGCCTGTTTCAGTTCATCCATAAGGTAGGGTTTGGTGATGATACCGCTGATACCGGGGGTGTGATCCTTGGGGTCTTCATTCTCCTTGAAGTAACCACTGCTTAGAATAATCCGGGCAGCGGGATCCATCTCCAGGATTGCCGTCGCTGCTACTTCACCACCCATCCCCCCACTGACGTTCACGTCAAGAATCAGCGCACAGAAAGGATCACCTGCATCTTTATGCTCCCGATACAGCGCAATCGCCTCCTCCCCGTTTTTCGCGCTGAGGACCCTGTGTCCGAGAGACTGCAGCATCTTCTCCGATACTCTCAGGATTAGCTCCTCATCGTCCATAATGAGAACACTGCCTGAGAAATTCCGTGAGGGCATGGTGGAGACCTCAGTCACTGGAGGGTATACCTGTTCCATTGAAACGGGCAGGAGGATGGTGAATGTAGTGCCTTCTCCGACTGTTGACCGAACATCTAAAATTCCCCCGTGCTTTCTGATAATGGAAATGGAAAGCGCCAGACCAAGACCACTCCCCTCACTTTTCGTGGTGTAATAGGGATCAAAGATCTTCTGGATCTGCTCGGGGGGGATCCCCGTGCCCGTATCGGAGATCTCGATGCGCACATGGGATCCCATGATGGTGACATCTTTCCCCTCGGGTATATTCA
>JAHJLU010000082.1 GCA_018821745.1 Myxococcota bacterium
CAACGCCGTTGTCAATATCCGGTTCGCCACCTCATCGGTCATGCAGGGCGCCGCAGAACTCTTTGTTTACGGGACGGCGGTGCTGGTGGAAAAAAGTGATGAATGATCAGTACCTGATTCTTCTTCCAATCGTTTTCACCATGGGCCTGCCCCTGATCCTTATCGTGATCGGGCTGACCGTGGGGACGGCTCTGGAGAAGCGGCACATCAGAGCCCTTGGTGAGCAGGAGCTGGCGCTCAAGGGAATCGTGGTGACCAACCACAAAAGGCTGCCCGGCGGTGCCGATGAAAAAGTCATCCTGCATCTGGTCAGTGGAGAAGTTGTCCTCAGCGCTGATTTCTTCAAGAACCTGAGGGCTGCGCTGCGGCATCTCACGGGGGGGCGGCTCTACTCTCTCGAGGGGGTGCTGGAGCGGGCGCGCCGTGAAGCGGTGGTGCGCATGAAGTCCATGGCATCACGCCAGGGTGCCCATATGATCATTAACGCACGTATCGAAACTTCCCGGATTGGAAGTACCATGGTGGAGGTGCTGGCCTACGGAACAGCTGTCAGCCGTGGAAATAACAGAGAGGTTGCATGAAACACCAATGCGTATCCCTGATGCTCATCTGTTTTGTCCTGGTGATGCACGCAAAACCTGCGGCTGCTGCGGATAACGATCACTACGTCAAGTACAGTCTCGAGGTATCGGTGCCCATCACCGCCGCGCTCGTGGGTCTCGCTTTTGGTGCGGAGTTTTACAAAAAACGCTATGCCCCGCGGAGATGCCACTGGTGCACAAAGTTCCCTCCGGATGAGATGGTGCGCAATGCACTCAGGTGGAATTACTCGGAGACAAAGACCGCGAATATGGCCTCCAACATCGTGCTGGCCTCTATTCCGCTCCTGGGGCTGGCCCAACTCGCCTTCATCCACGATGATATCCACAACCCCACCTCGGGTGAGTGGAACGGGTTCGGATCCGCCAGTCTGATCTATGCGGAGACTCTGGCCATCTCCCTGGCGCTCAACCAGGTGAGCAAGCTCTTCTTTATGCGCCAGCGCCCCTATGCCCGTAACGGTTCCATGGGAGACTCCGACGCCAACGTCTCGTTTTACTCGGGGCACACCTCCACGGCCTTTGTTCTGGCCACCGCCGCGGCTACTCTCAACGACATGAAGGGGGGCAACTACCGGGCCCTCACCTGGAGCATCAACCTGCTCCTTGCCACCACGGTGGGCTATCTGCGCATTGCCGCCGACAAACACTACTTCACCGACGTGCTCGTGGGCGGGATCGTGGGGACCCTCATCGGTGTGCTCGTTCCCCGCCTGCTCCACAAGAAGGAGAAGGATGATCCCCAGGTGAAGTCCAACCCCTCTCCCTACGCTCCCCCTCCCAAGCCCGTCATGTTCGGCATCGGGATCCCCTTTTAGCGCGCCAACAATTACGCTGCTCGTTTGAGCGATCATTCAATGAGGCAGCGCTGCGTGGGTTGAGAAAGCCCTGACACCTCGACCTCTCCCGTCCTTCCTGCGAAGACCTCCTGATTGATCACATCTTTGACGGCCAGGAGGGACTCTTCGTCCCCCCTGGAACCCCTACTGCAAAGCCTTTCAGTTCCTCATGTCTCATCCTGACCCTGATAAATCAGGAACTGAAACGTTTCCTATACTCCCTTAAACGCTAGAGCCGTTTTTTCCTTAACTCTGACCCCATTTTGCATTCTGATTGTCAACCGAAACTTGTGACAGATCATGGGGTATCCGCAGGAACGACGGGGGAGAAGCGGAACGGTGGGGGAGTGCGCTCGGGGGACAGTGCCCACGGTTGGGGCGTGACACTCGATGAGGCGCATTGGCGAAGAATAAGGGGGACAAAATAGGGGAACGGAGAAGAGCAGGGGAGGAATGATGGGGGAGGGAAGCGGAGGACTTTAGAAGTGGTAGGTGATACCGGCTCTGAAGTTGAAGGCGCCGTTGGCGTTGGTGGAGGAGGGGATACCTCTGGAGAGGTTACCCGTGAGGGGGCCCGTCTCGACGGAGGTGTCGTCTTCAGAGGCGACCATGCCCGTGGCTTCAGCGTAGATCCCGAAGGAGCGGGAGAGTTTGAGCTCAAGGCCGCCACCCAGCTCGAGGTTGGTCTGCTGCACATCCGTGGTCTCACCGGTCATGTCATTACTGAAGACGATATTATTGAAGATGATGCCACCTTTCAGGTAGAGGTTCATCCCGGCCTCTCTCTTGCCGCCCAGGTACCACAGACCGGCGATGCCAAATCTGCTGTCGACGCGGGACGCATACTCGTTGCAGTTGGTGCACGAGGAGAGCACGCTGCCCGATGCTTCAATGGCCAACTGGGGGCTGAACATGTAGCGGGCATGGACACCGGTCCCTGCGAGGCCGCCATCTTCATAGGAAGAGGAGTCCACGAAGAGGCCGATGGAGAAGCGCGAGAAGTCCTGCACAGGACTGTTGCCCAGAGCAGAGGGGGCGGCTACGACCGGGGCTGCTGCAACGGGAGCCACTGCGGGGGCAGGGCGGGAGTAGCGGGGTGCCGGCTGCTGACAGGGTCTGTTATTATAGTGGTCGTAACAGCCGCCGCGACGCTCGACGATAACAACTCTGGGTCTGTGTATTACCCGGCGGACGATGCGGGGCCGCACCACCATAATGGGGGGCGGACAATCGATAACGACACCGATACCGAAGGGACCGATTCCGATGATTCCACCGCCACAGGGGACCTGAGCCTGAGAAGTAACAGCAAACATGCTGATGGATACGAAAGAGATTAAAGCGATTAAAGAAGATTTTTTCATTACACACCTCCGTGTTGATGGCTCTTATTTGCGCAAGTACGGTGCCAAGAGTTGTCGGAAAGTGAAATTTTTTTATGCCTATTTAAAAATATTCAAAAATAACAACAGTAAACCGTGATAAATTGCCGAATTTGCCTCGGTGTGAAGAAAAATGCACACCCGGGACCACGGGTGGCATGTGAAGAAACGTTAACTCCTGACAAAAATGGGGTGTGACTGGATTGGATCAAAACCACGATTGAGTGGGTGATATATCATTATAATGGCAGGAGATGATCCTGCTGCCCCCAGTGCCCTCTTTACCCGTGGAGCCAGTTGCACTATAACGGTGCAGTCTGTTGCCGGGACCGTGGGTCCAGGGCTGAGCACCGAGAAAGGATTGGTCATGACGAACAAGGCGCGTGTTGCGGTCGGGATGAGCGGTGGAGTGGACTCCACCATCACGGCGATGATGCTCAAGGAGCAGGGCTATGAGGTGTCCGGGGCCATGATGGCAATCTGGGACAAGGACCATTCCTTTGACATGAAGCAGGCCAACGCCTGCTACGGTCCCAATGAGGTGCAGAAGGTACAGAAGGCCAGGGAGCTGGCTGAGAAGCTGGGAATTCCCTTCGCGGTAATTGACCTCTCCGTGGCCTTCCGGTCCAGGGTCCTCGACTATTGTCGTGAGGAATACCTGGGGGGACGCACCCCCAACCCTTGTGTCCGATGCAACCACACCATGAAGTTCGGGGAGCTGTGGGAGGGCATCGTGGCCTCGGGCTTTCCTTTTGATTACTTTGCCACCGGCCACTATGTCCGCAAGGTGCTTCTTGATAACGGCCGGTGGGCGCTGCGAAAGGGTGCCGACCCCAAAAAGGATCAGAGCTATTTTCTCTACGCCCTGACCCAGGACCAGCTCTCGCGGACCCTCTTTCCCCTTGGGGAGATGGAAAAGACCCAGGTAAAGGCCAGGGCATCGGAGCTGGGATTGGGCTTCGAAAAGGTCAAAGAGAGCCAGAACTTTATTACCGGGGGCTATGAAATCCTCTTTGAGGGCCGCTGCTCCGTGGGAACCATCGTTGATGAATCGGGCATGGTCCTCGGGCGACACGAGGGCGTCTGGAATTACACCGTGGGGCAGCGCAAGGGGCTTGGGATCAGTTCCGAGCATCCCCTCTATGTGGTTGCCCTTGATGCCAAGGCCAATACGGTCACCGTGGGACCCAGGGAACACTTGTACAAGGCTGGCTTCATCGTGAAGAACACTACCTGGATGGCAGAGGAAGCGCTCACTGGGGAGCGGCGCCTGTTCACGAAAATCCGGTACGGTCATCCGGGCGCCATTGCCATGGTGAAGCCGCTGGCCGACGGCTCCGTGGCGGTCGAATTTGAGACCCCCCAGCTCTCCATCACGCCGGGACAGGTGGCGGTGTTCTACGATGACGAGACCCTCTTCGGGGGTGGGTACATCGAAGGGTAAGAATCATGACCGAGCAGAAAAAAATCTATCAAACCCGGCAGCCTGGTCTGCTGATTATCCTTCTGACTGTCGCTGAGGTCGGGTTCTGCCTCACCATGGGCTTTCTCACGCGGGCTTTCGTGCCCTTTGCCGCCATGGGTGCGCTCTTCAGTCTGGTGGGGCTGCTCTTCTACCAGCTCACTGTCCGGGTTGACGCCGAGGCGGTGACCTGCATCTTCGGTGTGGGGGTTATCACAAAACGCTTGCGCATCAGGGATATTATGCGTGTTAAAGAGGTGAAGAACCCCTGGTACTACGGTTTTGGTATTCGCAAGGTTCCCGGGGGGTGGATGTACAATATCTCGGGGAAGGGGGCCGTGGAGTTCACCCTGAAAGAGGGTGGTATTTTTCGTGCGGGGACTCCGGATCCCCAGGGTCTGGTCTCGCAGATAGAGGCACGCCTGAAAGAGCGCGCCCCCTGATTGTGCAACACGGTGTCTGTCAGGCTTTGGCCCGGGGTTTTGCCAGATCCAGCAGCTCCTCCTGGGGGAAGAGGTATCTGGTGTTGCAGTTATGGCAGCGAATCTCCAGGGGGAAGGGGCCGTTTCGGGAGATGTCCTCCCTGTCCGCCAAGGGGAGCAGCAGCAGGTAGCTTTTCATCTGGACCGGGGAGCAGCGGCAGAAAA